>JAQGKG010000482.1 GCA_028290245.1 Devosia sp.
GTCGTTTCCATCAGAATGGCCTGCTGGAACGCCTTGCCAAGAGCGGTCGCCGCATAGGGGCCACCTTCGGCGAAACTGGTGCCGAAATCGAGGTCTTTCCTGACCGAATAGACCAATGCGCCCTTGAGATCGAACAAATACAGATCGCGATAGCCGCGCACAGCGATCTGGTTGCGGAAGGCAGCATGCGAGCGCGTGTGGGGCACGTCATAGGCGCCTGTGGTGCCCAAGGTTTCAAGCGCCGCCAGATCATCCTTGTTGGGATTGTCGTCGACGTAGAGCTTGCGCACTTCAGCGGTCGGATCGACCTTGAACTGCAGCCAGGCGCCGGCAAAATCGCGCAGGGCCTGCAGCGTGGCCTCCGAGCGCGAGGTGGCGACGAGATCGTCTTCGACCGATTGCAGGAAAGTGGACACCTGGCTGGCACGCTCGCTAGCCAGCGTCATGAGGTTAGTCTGCGCGGAGGTGCGCAGCGCCTGGCTGCCGATGACGTAACTGGCCAAACCCACGCCAAGACTGACTAGCAGTGCGGAACCCAGCAGCGCCAAGGGCAGCTTGCGGGCAATCGGCATGGAAAATTTGAACATGAGACCTCACCTCGAGCAAAACGCGTCAGCCGGAATCCACCGACTGCGCGCAATTGCCACCAACTTAAGCGAGTTGTCCTTAAATGCTCGTAAAGAAGACTACTCGGCGTGTGCGCCAGCCGGTGCCGTGATCAAGTCATCCGCGTCATCGGCTTCGGCCGCAGCTGCGGCGTCGCGCAGGGTGGAGCGGGCAATGGTCGGCGCGGTGCTGGTCAAAGCGCTGGAGGCCTCAGCCTTGGTCAGAATGGCCGCGAGCGAACCGATGGTCGAGCGCAGGTTGTGGCGATGCACCACCATATCGACCATGCCGTGCTCATAAAGATATTCCGAGCGCTGGAAGCCCTTGGGCAGCTTTTCGCGGATGGTCTGCTCGATGACGCGCGCGCCGGCAAAGCCGATCATCGCGCCGGGTTCCGCAAGATGCACGTCGCCCAGCATGGCGTAGGAGGCAGTGACGCCACCGGTGGTCGGATTGGTCAGCACCACAAAAAACGGCAGGCCGGCTTCACGCAGCCGCAGCACAGCCACGGTAGTGCGCGGCATTTGCATCAGGCTGAGTACGCCTTCCTGCATGCGCGCGCCGCCGGATGCGACAAACAGCACGAAGGGCGTCTTGCGATTGGCGGCGGTTTCGAGGCCGGTGATGATGCCCTGCCCGGCAGCCATGCCGAGCGAGCCGCCCATGAAATCGAAATCTTGGATGGCGACGGTCACATCACGAGCAAACAGCTTGCCGGTGGCGACGATGACCGAGTCATCATAGCCAGTCTTGGCGCGGTTTTCCTTGAGGCGGTCGGGATAACGCTTCTGGTCGCGGAATTTCAACGGATCAACCGGCATGGCGGCCACTGGCACCAGCTCATAGGCGCCATCGTCGAGGAAGGTCTTGAGCCGGTCAGCCGGCTTGATCTTCATGTGGTAGCCCGAATTGGGCACCACCCACTGATTGGCTTCGAGGTCGCGATAGAACACCATCTCGCCGGACTCTGGATCCTTGACCCAGAGATTTTCGGCGATGTCCGGCCGCTGTCCAAGAATGGAGCGGATTTTGGGGCGGACGAAGTTATCGATCCAGTTCATGGCGAGCCTCGCGAAGGGACTGGTGCGTCACCTAATGTTCAATTGTGGCGAATGTTATCAGGCCCGCGCCGCAAGGGCAAAGTCCGCGCCAATCTGCCTGTGGAGAGTTCAGCCGCGTGCCCGCTTCACGCCCGAGGCAAGCTCTGCCACCAGATCACGCACGGCCGCGACAGTCCGGTCCGTCGGCTTGCCGTCGACCAGCGTCATCGCCACGGCATCCACCAGCACCGTCCCGACCACGATGCCGTCGGCATGCTTGCCGATTTCGGCGGCGTCCTCGGCAGTCTTGATGCCGAAGCCAACGGCGACCGGCAGGTCCGTATGGGTCTTGATGCGCTCGACGGCCTCGCCCACCGCCCCGCGCGACTTGATGACCGCGCCGGTGACGCCGTTCATCGACACATAATAGACGAAGCCTGAAGTGTTCTTGAGCACGGCGGGCAGGCGCTTATCGTCGGTGGTCGGCGTCGTCAGGCGGATGAAATTGAGGCCGGCCTTGAGCGCCGGAATGCAGAGTTCCTCGTCTTCTTCAGGCGGCAGGTCCACAACTATCAGTCCATCGACACCGGCGTACAATGCGGCGGCAATAAACTGGTCGACGCCGAAGCTGTAGATGGGATTGTAATAGCCCATCAGCACGATCGGCGTGGTCTCGTCCTTGCGGCGGAAATCTTCCACCATGCCGAGCACGCCGCGCAGCGTCATGCCGCCGGCCAGCGCGCGTTGCCCGCCAAGCTGGATAGCCACGCCATCGGCCATCGGATCGGAGAACGGCATGCCAAATTCGATAATGTCGGAGCCCGCCTGCGGCAGGGCCTCCATGATCGCCTGACTGGTGGCAAGATCGGGATCGCCCGCCATGACATAGGTGACGAGAGCTGGGCGGCCTGCGGCCTTACACTCGGCGAAACGCTTATCGATACGCGACATGACTACAGCAGCCCCAGGTATTTGCCGACGGATTCCACGTCCTTGTCGCCGCGCCCGGACAGGCACAGCACGATGGACTGATCCTTACCCATGGTGGGCGCGATTTTCATCAGTTGCGCTAAGCCATGAGCCGACTCGAGGGCCGGAATGATGCCCTCCATCCGGGTGCAAAGCTGGAAGGCCTCAAGCGCCTCAGTGTCGGTGATGGGCGCGTAGGTCACACGTTTGCTGTCGTGCAAGAACGAATGTTCGGGGCCGACGCCGGGATAATCGAGACCGGCCGAGATGGAGTGACCCTCGATAATCTGGCCGTCCTTGTCCTGCAGCAGATAGGTGCGGTTGCCGTGGAGAACGCCAGGACGGCCGCCGGTCATCGAAGCGGCATGGCCGTTCTCGACGTCGACGCCATGACCACCGGCTTCGGCGCCATAAATCTTGACCGATGGGTCATCGAGGAAGGCGTGGAAAGTACCGATGGCATTGGAGCCACCGCCGACACAGGCGACCACGGCGTCAGGCAGCTTGCCCTCGGCCGCCTGGAACTGTTCCTTGAGTTCGGTGCCGATCACTGACTGAAAATCGCGCACCATTTCCGGATAGGGATGCGGGCCAGCCGCAGTTCCGATCAGGTAATATGTGGAATCCACATTTGTCACCCAATCGCGCAGCGCCTCGTTCATGGCGTCCTTGAGCGTGCCGGCACCAGCCGTGACTGGACGCACTTCGGCACCGAGCATTTTCATGCGCAGCACGTTGGGCATTTGCCGCTCGACGTCGGTGGCGCCCATGAAGATGACGCAAGGCAGATCGAACTTGGCGCAGACCGTCGCCGTCGCCACGCCATGCTGTCCAGCGCCGGTCTCGGCGATGACGCGGGTTTTGCCCATGCGCTTAGCCAGTAGGATCTGGCCGAGGCAATTGTTGATCTTGTGAGAGCCGGTATGGTTGAGCTCTTCGCGCTTGAACCAAACTTTGGCGCCGCCCAGATGCTGGGTCAGCCGCTCGGCAAAATACAGCGGGCTTGGCCGGCCGGTGTAGTGCATGTTGAGGCTCTTGAGTTCGCCCAGATATTCGGGATCGACCTTGGCGGCGCGATACTCGCGCTCGAGGTCGAGCACCAGGGGCATTAGCGTTTCGGCGACGAAACGTCCGCCATAGATGCCGAACCGGCCCTCCTCGTCAGGGCCATTGCGCAGGGAATTGATGCCGGTGGTGTCCACTGCTGTATCCTTCGAATATCGGCCGCATCCGGCCGATTGACCGAAGGGCTTGGCTTATACGGTTGAACGGGCGTTTCGGATGAATGCCTCGATCAACTGCTTGTCCTTGACGCCGGGTGCGCTCTCGACGCCGGACGACACGTCTACCCCATAGGGGCGGACGGTCTTGATGGCTTCGGCGACGGTCTGCGGC
>JAQGKG010000489.1 GCA_028290245.1 Devosia sp.
ATAAGAAAGAACTTGGGCAGTTGGCCTAGCGCCTCCCTCCCCTGAATGGGGAGGGAATGAGGGTGGGGTGATGGGAGCCACCAGGCGTGCAAGTAAACATTTAGATAGCTTGTGGGGGTCGGTCTACGGTCGACTAAGGACCCCCTCCCTTGATCCCTCCCCTCAAGGGGGAGGGTGTCGACTGCGCGATCTTCGCCTTAGCTTACAAACCCAAGCTTGGCATCCAGCTCGCTCAGCGGCCTTGCCTCCGCCAGTGCCAGCTTCGCTTTGCGGCTGTCGCGGTCCATGGCGGTGATGAGTTCGTCGAGGCCGGAAAACACTTCCTGGCCGCGGATATGGGCGATCAATGCCACCGTGATGGTCTGGCCGTAGATGTCTTCGTCGAAATCGAACAGGTGGGTTTCGAAGGGGGGGCGCTGGTTGTTGAACATCGGCTTGCCGAAGGCGGCGACGCCGTCGAGCAGGCGGTCGCCCAGCCGAGCGCGGACGGCATACACGCCTTGGGCGAGCTGGAAATTGGCGTGGGTCATGGTGTTGGCAGTGGGGTAGCCAAGCTCCCTGCCCCGCTGGTCGCCCTTTACCACGCAGCCATCGAAAAACCAGTGGTAGCCGAGCAGGCGATTGGCGGCGGTGACGGCGCCTTCCGACAGGGCGGCGCGGATGCGCGAGGAGGAAATCACCTCGTCGCCTTCGTCCATCAGGTCCAGCGTTTCGACGGCAAAGCCCTGCGCTTCGCCGGATGCCTTGAGAAACATTGGGGTGCCGCGGCGCTGGCGGCCGAAGTGGAAGTCGGAGCCGACGATGACGCCGGTGACGCCCAGTGCCTCGACCAGAAAGCGGTTGACGAAATCCTCGGCCTCGATCTGGGAAAAGGCGCGATCAAAGTTCAGCACCGCGATGGCGTCAAGCCCGAAGGCTTCGGCGAGACGGGCCTTGGCGTCACCATCGGTGAGGCGGAACATAAAGGGGGCCGGCGCAAACACGTCGCGCGGATGCGGCTCGAAGGTCAGTATCATGGCCGGCACGCCAGCCTCGGCGGCACGGGTTTTCAGCGTCTCCAGTACAGTCTGGTGGCCGCGGTGCAATCCGTCGAAATTGCCGATGGCAACATAGGCGCCGCGCAGGCTCGCCGGGACGGCGTCGAGATCGCCAAGGCGGACGAAGCTCATCGGCTTACCAGCTCAGCCGCGGCAGGAAACCGGCCATATGAGCACGGCTAGGCGCGACGAGATCGGCAATGGCCTGCGGATCGGGCTTGCCGAAGGCGTCGAGCTCGGCCGCATGGATCGAGCCGGTGACGAACAGCAGGTCGATGCCGAACTTGGCTGCGCCGGTCGCATCGGTGCGGACGCTGTCGCCGATGGCCAACACACTGGACTTGTCGAGCTTGCGGCCGGCGGCTTCCTCGGCGAGGCGGAAGGCCTCTTCGTAGATGGGCTGATACGGCTTGCCGGCCATCAGCACCATGCCGCCCATCGCGGCATAGAGATCGCCCAGCGCGCCGCCGCAATAGATGATCTTGTCGCCGTGCTCGACGACGCGGTCGGGATTGGCGCAGATCATTGGCAGCTTGCGGCTCAGCCACAGCTTG
The DNA here is from genome assembly GCA_028290245.1 of Devosia sp. GTDB lineage: Bacteria > Pseudomonadota > Alphaproteobacteria > Rhizobiales > Devosiaceae > Devosia. The sequence continues at coordinate 1,592 of JAQGKG010000489.1, forward strand.
GCGCGCTCGCGATACATTTCAGGGGTATCTTCGTCGGTGTCGAGATCGGTCACCACGACGACTTCGGCCTCGTCGGCGCCGGTGCGGCGGACGTTTAGCCCTTCGTACAGCGCGTCATCGTCGGTCGGCGGGCCGACATGGTGGATGGCCTTGCCGCTGTATTTGGCGATCATCACCCGCGTCGCATCGCCGGATGAGACGATGGCATCATAGCACTCGCGATGCACGCCGAGCCGGTCGAGCATATCGACGATGGGGCCGGAGGGGCGCGGCGCATTGGTGATGAACACCACCTTGCCGCCGGCTTCGCGATACTTGGTCAGCGCCTCGACGGCGGTCGGGAAGGCTTCGACGCCATTGTGAACGACGCCCCAGACGTCGCTCAGCACGGCGTCATAGCGGGAGGCGAGGTCGGCAAGGCCGGAGATGGAAGGCAGCGCGCTGGTCATCGTAGCATTCCGATGCAAACAGGATTGGCCGTTTCTATGTGGCAGTCTGCCCCTCGGGATCAAGGAGAAACGGACATGTCCCTAGTATTCGGCCCGGCGCAGTTGCGGCGCCTGTCGCGCGGATTCCACCACCAGATCGGCGCGAACCGGGCCCGGCGCGGCGATATGGGGGCCTTGCACCAGCACGATGCCGTCCTCCAGCAATTCGACGATCTGGCGCTCATTGGTGATGCCGGTGGCCAGCAACTTGATATCGAAGCGCGCGATGTAGTTGGCGATATCGGCCGCGTGGAAATCGGTGAAGGCCTGCGGCTCGGCGATGAAGTGGGCCGCATCGACGCGCAAGGAGCGCACGCCCTGCGCTGCCAGTTCGGCGACATCGATGCGCAACGAACGTACATTGGTCACAGAGAAACCGGCGCCCTTTTTGACCATGGCATCGGCAATGGCCCGCTCCCCGGTGGTCAGTCCCTGCCAGTCGTATTCGCTGATGGCAAATATCAGGCCCGAGGCTATGGCGCGATTGGCTTCGAGCGTCACGATCATCTCCTCGGAGGCCAAGGAATCGCCGAGCGTGGCGCGCGACAGCGGCACATACAGCGTGATCGGCTGGCCGCCGGTGCGGGCGCGGCGCGAAATGGTGATGGCCTCGAGCATGCCGATGCCTTCGATATTGCGCAACAAGTCCTCGCCACCACGACGCGGCATGAAATCGACGCGGTCGGCCAGATCGCCATCCTGCATGCGTAGGCGCGGCACCAGATCATAGCCCTGCGGCCGGCGCTGCGGCAGCGTCACCACGGGCTGGATGTGATAAATCAGGCGGTTTTCCTCAATGCCCTGACGCAGCAATTCGAGCGGAATGGTCGGCTCGGGTTCGCGCATCACTGGCGGCGGGGCAGCGGCGATCATGCGGTCGCGTCCGGCCGGTTGCGCTTGAGCCTTGGCGCGATCCTCGATATCGGCGACGGCCTCCGCGACCTGGCGAATGACCGTGCCCAGCACCGAAATATCGGCCTCGACGCTGTCGATCCGCACCTCGGCATTGATATCGGCAATGGCATTTATGCGCTGGCCCAGCACGGCGCCGGCCTGAGCGTCGGTCGCCAGCAGCCGCGACAGATCCTCGATGGCCTTTTCCAGCCGGTTCTCGGCGCGCTGGCGCAGGCTGCGCTCCATCAGCACCACACAGACACAGCCGAATACAACGGCAGCAAGGATGGCTTCAGCGGGTGTAAAGGTCAGCCCAAAATAGGCGACGGCGCCAACGGCGGTCGCTGCAAGGGCGATGAACGTGTAGACCAATGCCTGCACGGGGGGACCTCAAACCCATCTAGGGTGCCGGGATTCGGCTCAATGCTTCTAGCACCGAGCCAAGCCACAAAAAAGCGCGCAACCCGCGCTGTCCCAAGGCTAATTGCGGCCGAATTACAGTGGGCAACTCTCGACAACATGCAAAATGCGACGGGTCGGAACGGATTATTTACCCTGTTGGGGAACTAATGGTCCGCAGATCGGGACAGCAGCGCAAGCGGCTGACCACCGATATTTGACTGATCGAAGCGCGAGGACTGGGCTGCATGGCGATGCACACTCGAAGCGATAGCGAACCCCATGGTCGGCTGTTGCTTGTCGATGCCGATGAAGCTAGCGCGCGCCTCGTGGCCGAAACGCTGGGGCAAAGCCTTGGCGGCAGCCTGCGCATCACTACGGTGAGCGGCGGCCGGCCGGCAGCGGAACTGCTGCGCGACGGCGGTTTCGACATCATCCTCGCCGATCTCTCTAGCCTGCGCGATCTTTCGGAGCGCAGCGACGACGCCGTCGCCCGCCTCGTTCGCCTCGCCGATGGCGCGCTGGTCGTTGCCTTGTCGGACGGCGCTTCGGTGACCGCCGCAGTCGGCGCCATGCGGGCCGGCGCGCATGATTATGTCACCAAGCCACTCAGCGGCCCGGCGATGGCCGCGCGCATTGGCGAATTGGCGCAGCGCCATGGCAAGACACGCTCGCTCAGCATCGAGCCGCGCAATGAAGGCCGCGCCGATTTTGCCGGCTTCATCGGCTCATCGAGCGCCATGCAATTTGTCTATGAGCAGATCGGCCGCATCTCGGCCTCGTCTGCGCCAGTGTTCATTACCGGCGAAAGCGGCACCGGCAAGGATGTCTGCGCCGAGGCGCTGCATGCCAAGGGTCCGCGTTTCGGCAAGCGTTTGGTGGCGATCAACTGCGCCGCCATTCCGCGCGATTTGATGGAAAGCGAACTGTTCGGCGTGGCGCGCGGTGCCTTTACCGGCGCGCATGACGATCGCAAGGGCGCAGCGGAACTGGCCGATGGCGGCACGCTGTTCCTCGACGAAATCGGCGAGATGGATCTGTCGCTGCAAAGCAAGCTGCTGCGGTTCCTGCAGACCGGCACATTGAGCCGGGTCGGTGAAGCGGGCGTGCGACAGGTGGATGTGCGTGTGATCTGCGCTACCAATCGCAACCCGATGCAGCTCATCTCCGAGAAAAAATTCCGCGAGGACCTGTTCTACCGGCTGCACGTGCTCCCGATCCACCTGCCACCGCTGCGGCAGCGCCCCACCGATATCATGGTGCTGGCCCGGCATTTCCTAGCGCGTTATTCGGCTGAGGAGCGCAAGAATTTCAGCGGCTTCGCCGGCGATGTAGCGAGCCTGCTGACCTCGGCCGAATGGAAGGGCAATGTTCGCCAGTTGCAAAATCTGGTGCGGCGTCTCGTCGTCATGTGCGATGGCGAAGAGATCACCATGCCGATGCTGCGCGCCGCCGATATCGAGTCGCAGGGCCTTGCTCCAGTGGCAGAGCCGGCTCCCCGTGGCGAACGGCGCCAAGCCATCCTGCCGATGTGGCAACAAGAACAGCGCATCATCGAAGACGCCATCGCCAGCTTTGGCGGCAATGTTTCCCTTGCCGCAGCAGCGTTGGAAATCAGCCCCTCGACGATTTATCGCAAGCGCCGGGGCTGGTCGGAAATGTCAGTGGCGTCTTAGGGCGTGTTGGCTTCGCGGGCTTTGGCGCGGTCGAGGCCGAGATAGTGCTCACGCAGGATCACGGCGATGCCGGAGCAGACGATGATCACCGCGCCGGTGACCATGGCCAGGGTCGGCACGTCGCCGAAGATAACGAATCCGATCACCAGGGTCAGCAGCAGCGAGACATATTCGAAAGGCGCGATGACCGACATGTCCGCATAGCGGTAGCATGAGGTGAGCAGTAATTGCCCGATGCCGCCGGCAAAGCCTGCACCGACCAGCAACGCCGCCTGTTGTGGCGTCGGCATGGCCCAACCGAAGGGTATGGTCAGCAGCGATAACACGCTGGCGCTGATGAAAAAGTAGATGACGATGGCTTCGGTGCGCTCGGTCTGCACCAGCTTGCGAACCTGCATCATTGCAAAGGCGGTGAGCACCGCGCCGAATGTGGCTGCAATAGCACCTATGGTTTCGCTGTCGCCCATCGGTGCGCCGCCAGTAAGCAACGTCAGGCGCGGCCACAGGATGATG
>JAQGKG010000018.1 GCA_028290245.1 Devosia sp.
TGCCTAGCCGCCACTTTGACGTTTCTCGGCTTCAGCCTAGACAGCCTCCTAACCTCCGAAGACGGCTGGGAAGCCCCACCCCACATCGCCACCGCCATCGCCGACCGCCTCGCTGCTCTCAACAGCAAAGACTTCGCCAAAGCCGACACCATCCGCAATGACCTGTCCGAGCAAGGCATCGCCCTGATGGACTACAAAGACGAATCCGGCGAGCGGCAGACTAAATGGGAGATGAAACGGTGACCGCCCATCCCCCAGCCCACACCGGCGGCTGCCAGTGCGGTGCCGTCCGCTTCTCCGTCACGCGCCTTGGCCGCGGTTCGATCTGCCATTGCCGCATGTGCCAGAAGGCATTTGGCGGCTTTTTCGGTCCGCTGGTCACCGCACACAATGCACACTGGACCCGAGGCGAACCCAAGTGGTTCCAGTCGTCCAACGCCGCTCGCCGCGCCTTCTGCGGCGAATGCGGAACGCCACTGGCCTATGAAACCCGCTTCGGGCTCGAACTCGCCATCGGCGCCTTCGACGAGCCGACGCTCGCTGCGCCCGTCATCCAGGTGAACCTGGCCGACAAGCAGCCCTTCTTCGATGGCCTGACCGATCTGCCGGTTCGCACCGAAGAGAATGACGAGTGGAGCAGCTTCATGGCCGGCATCCATTCCAACCAGCACCCCGACCACGACACCAATGACTGGCCGCCCAAGGAGAGCCGCTGATGCGCCGCTATGCCATGGAAGTGAGCGGAGGCTGCCAATGCGGCGCCGTGCGATATCACGCCACCGAAATGCTGGACAACGCCCACATTTGCCACTGTCGCATGTGCCAGAAAGCTGTCGGCAATATCTTCGCGGCCCTTGTCGCCGCGCCCCGCGACGCCATCACATGGACCCGCGGAACACCAGCGCGCTTCCGGAGCTCCGAACACGTCGACCGTGGCTTTTGCCACGATTGTGGCACGCCGTTGTTCTATGAAAACGTCACTGGCGACCGGGTCAATTTCACCATCGGCTCGCTCGATCACCCCGAGCTGTTCCCGCCCCATATCAATGATGGCAACGAGGCGCGGGTACCTTGGTTCGACACGCTGCCTAGCCTGAAGCACGGTGGCGAAACCGGCACCAGTTCCGAAGATGACGAGGCATGGGCCTCTGCGATCAAAGCCACCAATCATCAGCACCCCGACCACGATACAAGTCGCTGGCCTGACCCTGGCTTGGGCCAGGTTAAGACAACAAAGTAAACCCATGTCCAAAGAGCGCCTCTACTTGTTTGACACTACATTGCGTGATGGGGCCCAAACGGCGGGCATCGAGTTCTCGCTTGAGGACAAGATTTCCATTGCCCGCCTGCTCGAAGAGTTAGGCGTCGACTACATCGAAGGCGGCTACCCCGGCGCCAACCCGATCGATACTGAATTCTTCGAGAGCAAGCGCACCAGCAAGGCGAAATTTACCGCCTTCGGTATGACCAAGCGGGCAGGGCGCTCCGCCGCCAATGATCCGGGCGTGCAGGCGCTGCTCAATTCCGCCGCCGAAGCTGTGTGCTTCGTCGCCAAGACTTGGGACAACCAGGTCAAGGTCGCCCTCGAAATCACTCTCGCTGAAAACCTCGACAACCTGCGCGACACTGTCGCTGCCGCAGTGGCAGCCGGCAAGGAAGCGCTGGTCGACTGCGAGCATTTCTTCGACGGCTTCAAGTCCAATCCCGACTATGCCTTGTCCTGCGTCAAGACCGCGCTCGATGCCGGTGCCCGCTGGGTTGTGCTGTGCGACACCAATGGCGGCACAATGCCGTCCGAAGTGACGCTCATCGTTAACAGTGTGCTAGCAATAGCGCCCGGTTCGCACCTCGGAATCCACGCCCACGACGACACCGGGCAAGCTGTCGCCAACACGCTGGCTGCCGTCGAAGCCGGCGTTCGCCAGATCCAGGGCACGCTTAACGGCATCGGCGAGCGCTGCGGCAACGCCAACCTCGTCACACTTATCCCCACCCTGGTTTTGAAGCCCTATTATGCGGAACGCTTCGAAACCGGCATCGACGCAACGCATCTCGAACGCCTGACGCAAATCTCGCGCGCTTTCGATGACCGCCTCAACCGCGCCCCGCTGCGGCAGGCTCCCTATGTCGGCCGCTCCGCCTTTGCCACCAAGGCCGGCATCCATGCCTCGGCCCTGCTCAAGGATTTCTCGTCCTATGAGCACATTCCGCCCGAAAGCGTGGGCAACGAGCGCTCCATCATGGTCAGCCAGCAGGCCGGCAAGTCCAACCTGCTGACCGCTCTGGCTCGCCACGGCATCAATCTGTCCAAGGACGATCCGCGCCTCGAAAGACTGCTCGCCACGGTGAAGGACCGCGAATCACGCGGCTATTCTTACGACGGCGCCGACGCCTCTTTTGCCGTCCTGGCCCATGAAGTGCTGGGCACTTTGCCTGAATACTTCCATGTCGAAAATTACCGCGCCAGCGTAGAGCGCCGCCACAATGCCCAAGGCGAGGAAGTCACCGTTACCGAAGCCGTAGTTAAAATCCGCGTCGAGGGCGAGTTGCTGATGTCTGTGGCCGAAGGCAATGGCCCGATAAATGCTTTGGATTTGGCCCTACGCAAAGACTTGGGCAAGTATTCGTCGCGCATCGAAGACTTGGAACTGGTCGACTTCAAGGTTCGTATTCTGGACGGCGGCACGGGCGCGGTCACCCGTGTACTGGTGGAAAGCCGCGATGGTACCGGCGAGCGCTGGTACACCATCGGCGTTTCACCCAACATCATTGATGCGTCGTTTGAAGCTCTGTATGAATCAATCACCTACAAGCTGTTGAAAACCGAGACGGCGCAGGGAACGAACTAACCGAGCAGCTTCCGCGAGGACTGCCGCAATGGTCCTGGAGGACAAACTGGCCGATCCTGCTCCCAAGAAACCTCTTGCGCTCACTATCGGTGCGGCAGCGGTTACCCTGGCCGTCATCATCTGCGTCCTCGCCGGTCCTTCGGTCGTCTCCTGTTTCAATTCGGAAGACGGTATGGGCGTCTGCCTGCGCGGCAAGATGACCGATGCCGGCATTCTGCCCCGCCAGGCCGTCGCTTCCACCGACGCCGCGACGCCTGCGCCAGAGCAAGTCGCAGTGGTAACGCCCGAAGTCGACACCGCGGTTGATGAACCAGCCATCGACGTCAAGCCTGCTGAAGCCCCCGAAAACCTGATCGGCGCCACCTTCGGCCTGCTCCGCGCCGAGCCAGATGGCTCTGTGGTCATCGCCGGCAGCGGCACTCCCGGCAGCGAGATTGAAATCTATTCCGACGACAACCTGCTCGGCACCGCCATGGTAGAACCAAGCGGCGATTGGGTCTTCGTCCCCGATGCGCCCATAGTTCCCGGCGGCACTGAAATCACCCTGGCCGAAGCCGGCAAGCCCGGACGCGCTGCTCAGTCCTTCGTCGTCGTCATCAACGACGACAAATCCAGCGAACCACTGGTTGTCGCCAGCACGCCTGGCGCCGCCAGTGACGTTCTGCAGGGCCTCAATCGCCCTGCCATAGACACCACGACGCAAATGGCAGCCGCCGATCCGGTGGCGCAACCGGCGCCTGCACCAACCACCGCGGCAACGCCTATGCCCGCTGTGACGCCGCCCGCACCTGCAACTCCGACGGCCCAGCCCGCCGCGACGCCATCCGCAACGGCGACGGCTCCGGCGGTAACGCCAGCAGCGGCCCCGGCTGCGACACCGGCCACTCCAGCAGCGGTCTCAACGCCGGCTCCGACGGCCCCAGCACCCATGGTCGCCACGGCTGACCCTGCGCCTGCACCGACCTCAGCTCCTGCAGCCTCGGCACCAGGCGCCATCGCGCCCACCATCGACGCCATCGAAATTGAGGGCGGTCGGTCCTTCATCGCCGGTGCCGGTACTGAAGGCGCCACCATTCGCCTTTACGTCGATGACAGCTTTATTGCTGACTCCGTGGTCGAAGATGGTCGTTGGCTCATCGAAGGTGGCAATGTACTGACCAAGCCGACCCAGCGCGTCCGTATCGACATGCTGAATGCCGGCAGTGCCGAAGTCGCCTCTCGCGCAGAGGTCAACTTCGAAGTTGATCTACCCGCCAACGTCCCGGTCACCGCCGTCGCAGAAGCAGTCGCGCCGGCTGTCGAACCAGCCACAGTTGCAACGGATGCACCTGCAGCCGACTCCGTACCCACGCTAGTGGCAGTCTCCATCGGTGAGCCGGACTCCGAGCGGTTCGCTTCAGGCAAGGCCATCATCCGCCGCGGCGACAATCTCTGGACGATCGCCCGCCGCGTCTATGGCGAAGGCATGCGATACACCACCATCTACGAAGCAAACACCGGCCAAATCCGCGATCCGAACCGGATTTACCCCGGCCAGGTATTCGAACTGCCGAACTAAATGTGCCTTGGGCGGGCGTGCCGAGATTCAGCCTAGGCTCGACGAAAATGTCGGTCTTCGAGAACCGGAGCGCAGCGTACGTTTAGGTACGTGAGCACCGGAAGCGCAGAAGACCGGCGTTTGCAGGCCAGCATCGGCTGAATATCGGTATGCCCGAAGTGGGCCATTGATTATTTGCTCGCCAACCCCCATTTTATCGGTAAATGACGATCAAACCCGGCGAAGCCATGCAAGACGACGATATTGCCAACATCATGCGAGCGATGGGCCACCCCGTGCGGCTCAATATCCTGCGCATTCTGGCCAAGCAGGAGCGCGGCGAGTGCTGCTGCGCTGACGTGACCGACGAATTGACACTGGCACAGTCCACTGTCTCCCAGCACATCAAGGTGCTGCTCGACGCAGGCCTAATCGAGCGCAAGCCACGCGGCACGCGCAATTGCTACATCGTCCAGCATGACCGGCTCGCTGCCCTGGGCAGCGCCTACTCCGGCATGATCGCGGGCTTCTCGCCTGCTCTTTCCAGCCTGGAAGCGGAACCCGCCTAATGTCGACCGACAGCAATGAGCCGAAGCCGTCCGTTAGCGCGGACGAGGGTTCCCTATTCACTACCGTTCGTAATCTGTGGCCCTATATGTGGCCGGCCGATCGCGCGGACCTGCGCATGCGCGTCATGCTGGCTATTGGCGCGCTGTTGCTCAGCAAGGTCGCGACCACGCTCATTCCCTTCGTTTACAAGGGCATTATCGACAGCCTCGACGGCACCGCACCCAATGGGCAGCTCATCCTTGGCCTTGCCGTCCCCATCGTCCTCGTCATCGCATATGCACTGGGCAACGTCATTGACGCCGGCTTCCAGCAGTTGCGCGACGTGCTGTTTGCCAGCGTAGGCCAGCATGCCGTGCGCAAGCTGGCGCTGCAGACCTTCCATCACCTGCATCGCCTGTCGCTGCGCTTCCATTTGGCGCGTCGCACCGGCGGCCTCAGCCGCGTCATCGAGCGTGGCACCAAGGGCATCGAGACGGTCGTTCGTTTCGCCATGCTCAACATCGTGCCAACAATTGTTGAGTTCATCATTACCGCCGTTATCTTCGTCTGGATGTTCGGCTTCAGCTATCTCGGCGTGCTGGTGGTGATGATCTGGGGCTACCTCTATTTCACTATCAAGGCGTCGAACTGGCGTATCGCCATCCGCCGCGACATGAACAATTCCGACACCGATGCCAACGGCAAGGCCATCGACAGCCTGCTCAATTACGAGACGGTCAAGTATTTCGCTAACGAGAAGATGGAAGCCGAGCGTTACGACCTTTCCATGGCTGGCTACGAGCGCTCCGCCATCCGAATCTGGACCTCGCTAGGCTTCCTCAACCTGGGCCAGGCCATCATTTTCTATGCCGGCTTCCTGATCATCTCGATCATGGCGGTGGTCGGTGTCATGAACCGGACGCTGACGCTGGGCGATTTCGTCCTGCTGAACACGTTCCTGATGCAGATCTACCGCCCGCTCAACTTCATTGGTTTCGTCTATCGTGAATTGCGCCAGGGCCTCACCGATATCGAGGAAATGTTCAAGCTGCTCGATCAGAAGGCCGAGGTTCAAGACAAGCCAGACGCGAAGTCACTCGACATCACCGGCCCGGTCATTCGTTTTGACAATGTCACCTTTCACTACGATGCAGATCGTCCCATCCTGAAAGGCGTCAGCTTCGAGGTGCCCGCTGGCAAGACCGTCGCCATCGTTGGCCCCACGGGTGCCGGCAAGTCGACCATTTCCCGCCTGCTTTATCGCTTCTATGACGTCTCAGGCGGCTCAATCACCATCGACGGCCAGGATTTGCGCGACGTCACGCAAGAGAGCCTGCGTTCATCAATCGGCATGGTTCCGCAGGATACTGTGCTGTTCAACGACACCATCGGCTACAATATCGAATATGGTCGCCCCGGCGCCAGCCACGAGGAAGTCCGCGCCGCAGCCGCTATGGCCCAGGTAGGGCCGTTCATCGAAAGCCTGCCGCACGGCTACGAAACCCCCGTCGGCGAGCGCGGCCTGAAGCTGTCCGGCGGCGAGAAGCAACGTGTCGCTATCGCCCGCACCATCCTCAAGGCACCGTCCATCCTGATCCTCGACGAGGCCACATCGGCGCTTGATACCAAGACCGAGCGCGACATCCAGTCTGCCCTCGACGTGGTCTCGAAAAACCGCACCACCGTCGTCATCGCCCATCGTCTCTCGACGGTCGTCAATGCTGACGAAATCCTGGTACTGCGTGAAGGTGTCGTCGCCGAGCGTGGCAATCATGTCGCTCTGTTGCAGCAGGCCGGCCTCTACGCCCAGATGTGGGATCGCCAGCGTGAGGCCACCGAGGCCGAGGAACAACTACTCCGCACCGCCAACGACCCCGATGGCTTCGTCAAGCGCGGCCTGCCCGCCGCCGAGTAGGAGAATAGCCGATGACCTAATGGGTGGGACTGCCCCATTGTTCTAAGGTCAACGGCATTCCCCAGTTCGTCTCTTGCACCATGGGCCGCACCTTCCCGACCCCCTTCGTCGTGAGCCCCCTCAACTGATGCCGCCGCAGCGCAACGTCGCCTGGGGCGGCATCAGTTGGCTCCTCGGAGGTGTGCTGCTGTGGCTGCTGCGCGATAACCTGGCTAGCCCGTCATGGTCGCCGAACTCGTCATCCTCAACTGGGACTCCGGCATCATCCTCGCCCGCACCTTCAGCGGACTGCCGCGCTGAGCGCTGGGGCGAATTGCTCCTAAGGCCTACTCTTCCTCGCGGTGCTCGCGTTCGTACTTCGCCAGCGCTCGGTACACCTGGCCATGCTTGGCAATGCTCTGCTTGTAGAGTGCCGCCACAAGAGGGCGAACGCCCTCCGGAGCAGGTTTGAGCAAAAAGGAATAGAGGTCCGGCGAGAGCATAATTGCCACGTCCACCCCTGACGAATTTTGGATGTGCAGCGGTGCAGTCTGCGACTTAGCGACTGCAGCGTCGAGGTCGGCTTGGACCCCACTTAGAGAAGTAATTTGCATGTGGCGGCCTCCTCCATCCGCAAGATGACATAAACCTAGAGGGTCACCACCACAAAAAAGGCCCGCATCTCTGCGGGCCTTTTCAATTCATGTGCCGATCTTATTCGGCCGCTTCGGGTCGATCCGGCTTGCTGGTGTTCTTTTCCTTGTCCACTAGGCCTGCGTCCGAGCTGACGATGTAGCGTTTGCTGCCATCAGCGTCGGCGGGAATTTCAACGGCCATACCGTCAAACCCTGCCGGTGCCGCCATAGCCGGCTGGCGACCACGACCGGTTACGAAACGGCCAAAGCGTGCCAGGTGGTGGCTCGTACCCTTCATCTGGGCCCAGATCACGCTTGGCGCGGTGATCATCACCGGCACCATGATCAGCGTCAGCAGGGTCGAGAAGAACAGGCCCGAAACCAACGCAGCCGACAAGTGGATGAACCACGAACCAGCCAGGCCACCAACCACTACTTCGCGGCGGATGAAGTCGAATTCCACATTCGCCCACATCGGGATCACGCCCAATGCGGTTAGGAATGCGGTGAGCAGCACCGGACGCACGCGCTGTGCGGCGGTGAGCAGCATCGCCTTCACCGGCTCGACGTGCTGGTGACGATTGTAGTCGTTGTAGGTGTCGATCAGCACGATGCCGTTCTTCACCACGATACCCGCCAGGGCCACGATGCCGAGACCGGTCATAATGGCCGAGAAACTCATCCCCGTCGCCAGCATGCCCAGCAACACGCCCGCCACGGACATCACAACCGTCGAGAGGGTCACCATCACCTGGTAGAAGCTGTTGTACTCGAGCAGCAGGATGAAGAAGATCAGGAACAATGCCATGCCCAGTGCCTGCACGATGAAGGCATTGGCATCGCCGGCCTGTTCTTCGGCGCCGGTGTACTGGACGGTTACTGACTCAGGGAACGGCTGTTCCTTGACCCAGTCCTGTAGCTCCTTGACGCGGTCGGCCGCAAGCACACCCTCTGGCAGGTCGGCCAGATTGGCAGCGACCGGCATCTGGTACACCTGATTACGGCGCGAGATATTGGCCACCTTCGGCACGGCCGTCCGGGTGATGAAGTTGCTGACAGGGATCATACCTGTAGCTGTTGCAATCCGCATCGAGTCGAGCGCGTCAAACGTGCGCTCGTCTTCTGGCAGGCGGACCTTGATGTCGAGTTCCTTGCCGGTATCGGCATCGCGATAGGTGCCGAGGTTCACGCCGGAGGTCACGAGCTGAACATAGGGCGCCAGTTCACGCACGCCGATGCCAAACTTGCCGGCCTCGTTGCGGTCGATGGTGATCTGCCAGTCGATGCCGGGGGAGGGACGTCCGTCTTCGATGTCCACGGTGTTCGGCATTTCATCGAGATGCTGGCGGATTGCCGCTACTACGGGAACCAGATCATCATAGTTCGTGCTTTCGACACGAACGTTGATGGACTTGCCTGCGGGCGGACCGTTCTCGGCAGCCAGCACCTGGATATCGAGGCCGGCGAAGCTTTTCACACGCTCGCGAATGTCAGCGAAGATTTTCTCCGCCTTTACGCGATTGTTGTAGCTGACCAACTGCAACTGGAAGTTGCCAATGGTGTCAGGCGGTGTGGTGCTGAAGGCGCCGGTCGAGCCAAACTGCATGATCACGTCCTGGATGCCCTGGACCTGCATGATCTGGCCGCCAATGTCGCTCATCATGTCGCGGACTTCTTCGGGCGAGTAATTGCCCCGTCCGACCACGGCAACGGTGGCAAATTCCGGTTCCGATGCCGGGAAGGCCTCCACGCCGGTTGGATTGGCAATGTAGGTCGCGAAAATGCCGATGATGATGGCAAAGCCAACCGCCAGCGTCGGGATCGGCCAATGCAGCAGGTGCTCCATCGTCCGCACATACAAGCCGGTCAGACCCCTGATCTTCTTGGGGTCGAACTTGTCGGCATACATGACCAGGTCGGCGGCTTCCTTGGCCTTGGGGTCGACGTGGCTCGAAGCAATGAACGAGCCGATGACCGGCATGAAAATCAGCGCCGAAATCAGCGAGGCGACCATAACGATGATCACGATCATCGGCAGGTAGACCATGAATTTGCCGATGATGCCCGGCCAGAAGAGCAGCGGGATAAACGCGCCCAGCGTCGTGAATGTCGCGCCAAGCACCGGCACGAACATCTTGCGCACGGCGAGGATAAACGCTTCCTTCTTGGAAACACCCTCCATCAGCTTTCGCTCGGCATATTCCACGACCACCACAGGGTCGTCGACGAGCACGCCCACCGCGATGACGAGGCCAAACATCACCATCATGTTGATGGTCATGCCCAGCGTTTGTGCCACGAGGAAAGCCATCATGAACGATAGCGGGATCGACAGGCCGATCATGATTGCTGGCCGAATGCCCAATGTTGCAACGCAGGTAACCAGTACCAGCGCTACGGCGGTCAGCACGGCCGCTTCAAGTGAGCGGAACATCGAGGTAGTGGTTTCGGCCTGATCGAGGAAGAAGCTGTAGTTCACTCCTTCCGGCCATGCCTTGGCCAATTCCTCCGTCGTTGCCCGCACCTGAGCGGACACGTCGATGATGTTGGTGCCGGTTTTCTTGGAAACGCCCATGATCAGGGCAGGGGAGCCATTTACCGTCGTGTACTCGGTAGCGTCGGACAGTATACGAGTAACCGTTGCCACATCGCCGAAGGTCACTACAGTGTTGCCGTCGGTCTTCAACGGCAAGTCGTAGACGTCCTGCGGATCGGTAATCAGGCCAGGCACTTCGATATTGAACGCGCCTTGGCCGGTGTTGAGCGTGCCGCCCGGCACCACCATGTTATTGCGGTTCAGTGCGTCAAACAGCTGGCTCGCCGTCAGCCCGTAGGCTTCCAGGCGCAGCAGGTCGATGCGGACCTCGAGGATTTCGTCGCGCGCACCCGATAGCTCGGCCTCGCGAACGTCGGCTAGGCCTTCGAGCGCATCCTGCAGATCTTCAGCCCGACGCACTAGTTCCTTTTCGGGCGCGCTGCCGTAGACGGCGACCGAGATGATCGGCTGGGCGACGAGATCGACTTCAGCAACAATCGGGTCATCGGCGTCGGTAGGAAGCTTGGACTTCAGCGCATCCATGCGTGCGCGGGTGTCCGATAGGACCTGATCCTTGTTCGCATTGATATCGAACTCGAGGAAAATTGAGGCGTGGCCGGTGGTCGAGGTTGAGGTGATATTTTCGAGGTCTGGCAGCGTCGCCAGTTCCTCTTCGGCCGGCTTGGCTAAAAGGGCTTCCGCATCGCGCGGAGAAACGCCAGTCTGGGTGATCGAGACGTAAAGGTAGGGTACGTCGATGGCCGGAAAGCTCTCCTTGGGAAGAGAGACATAGGCCGAGATGCCGGCCGCGAGCATTATGACCATGACGGTCAGGACGACACGCGGCATCCGAAGGATTTTGACGATAAACTCGACCATGATCAGACGCTTTCTGCGCTAACGACGGGGGCGGCTTCGGCAGGAGAGGCATTGACCGCCTGTCCAGCATTCACATTTTCCTGGCCAACGGTGATCACCTCGGCGCTGGCCGGCAGGCCGCTGACCCACATGCCATCGCGGGTGTCGCTGACGATGGTGACTTCGTGAAACGCCACCTTGCCATCTTCCACAGTACGCACACCGAGCACGCCCTTGTCATCGAGCGTCAGTACCGATTGCGGCAGCAGGTGGCCGAGCGTGCTGCCCAGCGTCACGGTTGCCTGGGCGGTAATGCCATCCCGGATCGACAGGTCGTCATTGGCGAATTCGATTTCGACCGGGAACGATCGGGTCGCATTGTCTGCGGTCGACGAGATGTAGGTCACCTTGCCTTGAACTTCGGCGCCAGTCACAGTGGTGATCTTGGCGTCGAGGCCGGTGTGAGCGAGACCAATCCGCGACTCCGGCACCTGGCCGATGAAAACCATCGGATTGAGTTGCACGATGGTTGCGCAGGGCTGACCCTGTGCCAGCATGGAGCCGGCCACGGCAACTGGGTCCTGCACAACGCCCGCTACCTTGGCCTCGATTTCGGTGCGATCGAGTTCGGCCTGAGCATTATCGAGCCCGGCCTGTGCCGACGACACGGCTGCCTTGGCGCCGCTCAGGGCAACCTCGACTGCGCGACCGGTGTTAGGAGCTGCAAGGCCCTTGGCACGCAGTTCGCTATTGGTATCGAAATCGAGTTGAGCCTGAACCAAGCCTGCATTGGCCTGTTCTAGACTGGCTTGCCCTTGGGATACTGCTGCAACGCGCGTGCCCTTATCCAGCGTGCAAAGGGCGTCGCCCACGGCGACCTGCTGGCCCTTGGTGACATGCACAGCGTCAACGACGCCAGCGGTCTCGGCCATGGAAGTAACCGACGACTTGGCCTGGGTGCGGCCACGCAGCGGCACATCGATCTGCATTGGCTGGGCATTGTAGGTGACGGTGCGGACTGTCTGCAGCACCGCGTTTTCGCCGCCTTCAGCTTCAGTGCGCTGGGCAATGGTCATGGCCGGATCAACCGCTGGTTCCGGGTGTTCGGCCAGCACGCCGGCCTCGGCCAGCGTATTATGCAGCGGGCCATGTTCGGAGCCCTCTATGACTGAAATGATCGGCTTTTCGACATTTCCGGGGCCATTGCCACCGACTACAAGAGTTCC
>JAQGKG010000019.1 GCA_028290245.1 Devosia sp.
GAGCTTCGGCGGCCTCAGCATCAGCGGCGGCCTGTGCATCTGCAGCAGCCTGGGCTTCAGCTGCAGCAGCGGCGGCCGCAGCGTCGGCGTCTACCGGGGCCGGCACAGCCTCGGCAGGAGTCGGAGCGCCACCGGAAAGGGCAGCGATACATTCGTCGATGCTGGCGTAGCCGGCGACGATGCACCGTTCGGTTAGGGGAGCGCGAGCGGCCTCGATGGCAGCGGCGTCACCGGATGCCTGAGCGGCGGCATAGGCCTGATAGGCCGCAACCAGATCGCCATCCTGGGCGCGCACGGTTATCGGCAGCAAGGCCATGAGACCGATACTCGTACCGGTCAGAAGCCAATTTCTAAGGCGCATTGTTATTTTCCTTTTAGGTCGGTTGACACTTGAGCCAAGCATCGCGGTGTCAGGCTGAACGGAGACTGAATGGATTTTGAACGTCAATGTGCAATGCTTACTCCCCGCAATGCCCAAAACGCCTGGAGTCTTCGTTAGTTCCTCTCATCCAGGCGCCGACACGTGGCGGTTGGATCGTGGCGCCAATGGGGCAGACTAGACGGATCGGCAGGCTGCTGCGCTGGTTCGGTGCGGGCGATCATGTTAGGTCGAGGGCATGCAACAAGCCATCGAAACGCTGACCATTCCGACGCAGGGGCAGGGGTTCTATGAATTCACTCGTGCGGTACGCCATTTCGTCTTTACAGCGGATATCGCGACAGGGCTGGTGACAGCCTTCGTGCGCCACACGTCATGCTCGCTGCTAATCCAGGAAAACGCCGACGTGGATGTGCAGACCGACCTCTCCGGCTTCTTCAAGCGGCTGGTGCCCGAAGGCATGGACTGGCTGGTGCATACCACCGAGGGGCCAGATGACATGCCTGCCCATATCAAGGCGGCACTGACGCAAACCTCGATTGGCGTCCCAGTCATGAGTGGCGAGCCGGTGTTCGGCACCTGGCAGGGCATCTATCTTTTCGAGCACCGCGGCCGGCCGCATCGGCGCGAAGTGGTGCTGCATATTTTTGGAGACCGTTGATGGATTGGGCGACACTGCTTGGCTACTGGCCGTTTGTATTGGGACTAATGGTGACCGGCGTCGTATCAGGCATTGCCGCGGGCCTGTTGGGCATAGGTGGCGGCGCCATCATCGTGCCGGCGCTGAGCACGGCCTTGCTTTGGCTGGGTTATGATAGCGACGTCGTGCAGCATGTTGCCGTCGGCACCTCGCTCGCCATCATCATTCCCACCGGGTTCATGAGTGCGCGGGCGCATTACAAGCGCGGCGCGCTCGACGTGCGGGTGCTCAAACTGTGGACGCCGTTTATCGTGGCCGGGACGTTCATCGGCGGGCTGATGGCTGGGCTGTTTTCGGGCGATGTACTGCGCATCGTTTTTGCCGTGATGGCCTTCGTAATCGCCGGCAATATAGTGTTCGGGTTCCAGACCAAGCTTATGGGACATCTGAATGGTTCGGCGCTGACGCATCGGATTTCGGCGACGGTCGTCGGCTATATTTCGTCGCTGATGGGCATTGGCGGCGGTTCGCTGACTGTGCCGACGCTAGTGGCCTTCGGCGCGACCATGCATTCGGCCGTGGGCACTTCGGCGGCCGTTGGCGTCGCCATTGCTATATCCGGCACGCTGGGCTTCCTGATCTCGGGCTGGGGCGTAGCGGGTCTGCCGCCGCTGAGCCTCGGCTATATCAACCTGGTGGCGCTGGTGCTGGTCGCGGTGCTGGCCGCGGTGTTTGCGCCGCTCGGGGCGGCTCTTGCGCACAAGTTGGATCAGAAGGCGCTGAAGTATGTGTTTGCGGTGTTCCTCGTCGCGGTGGGGCTGAACATGCTGTGGAAGGTGTTGTTCGGCTAGGCCGTCAAAGCAAAAGCCCCTGCTTGCGCGAGGGCTTTCGTATTTGGTTGGTGGGGACGGGTGACTACGGTTTACCGTCCGTCCCCACCGCCCAAGCCCCCTCAAAAAAGGGGTATGGGTATTATTTCTTGTCGGTGTCCAGTTCCCACTGAACGTTGACATTGATGGCAAAGGCCAACTCGCCGCCTTCGACCGGGACGGCGGCCGCAGCGTCGGCGCGCATCGAATACATGGCGACGGGCTGGGGTGAATTGAAGGTCTGGGTTTCAGAAATCGAGTTGATTTCGTCGAGCGTGCCGCCGGCGGCGACAGCGTAAAGCTCGGCCTTGGCGCGGGCATCGGCGAAGGCAGACTTGCGGGCTTCATCATAAAGTGCCGACGGATCAGCCACCGAGAAGGTCACGCCATTAACGGTATTGGCGCCGATGGTGACCGACTTGTCGAGTATGGCGCCGAGGGTATCGAGAGCGCGCACCGTGACGGTGACGGTGTTGGCAACCTGATAGCCGTTGATCTTGGGTGGCAGCGAATAGCCCTTCTCGTCGCGCTCTTCGGTGTAGACGTAGTTCGGATTTACAGAGAAGCCTGAGGTCTGGATATCGCGCGCTTCTATGCCGGAGGCCTTGAGCTCTGCAATCAACTCGGCCATGGCAGTCGAGTTGGCGTCGAGCGCCTCACGGGCGGTGGCGCCCTGCGTGGTGACGCCGGAATTAATCTGCGCCACATCCGGAGCAGCCATGACTTCGCCGTGGCCTTCGATGGTGATCGAGCCAGCATAGGCGGGCACGGCAAGGGTGGCGAGAAGGGCGAAGGGGACGACGGCAGCAAAGCGACGCATGAGATACTCCTGAGTTCGTGGGGGACTACTCCCCATCCATTGCGTCAGTATTGCGGCGCAGATGAACTGGAGTTGAATGGTGCTGTGGAGATCGGTTCATCGACAAAAGTATGACTTTTGAGGGTTGCCCTTTGGGGCGCCGGTGCGGTACTCACTGGCCAAGCAACTGAGGGGGCGGACCATGGGCGACAGGCATTATCCGGACGGCACATTGCTAGGCCGCGCCCGCGTTCCGGGTTTTGATCATCCGCGCATCGTCACGGTGCGGAACGACGAGCTGATCGATATTACCGTAATGGGATTTGCGCTGGTGCGTGACATTGCGGAGAGCGGTCGGGCTGCCGAACATGTGCGGACGGCGCCGGGCGTCAGCCTGGGTAGCGTCGACGCGGTGCTGGCCAACTCGGTGGCGCTTGATGCATCGAAGCCGAGCTTGTTGTCGCCAATCGACATGCAGGCGATCAAGGCATCTGGCGTGACTTTTGTGGTGTCGCTGCTGGAGCGGGTCATTGAAGAGCAGGCGCGTGGCGACAAGGCGCGGGCGGATAGTTTGCGCGGGGAGATCCTCGAGCTGATCGGTATGGACTTGAGCGAGCTGGTTCCGGGCTCCGCGACGGCCATGAAGGTCAAGGACGCGCTTATCGCCAAGGGCGTCTGGAGCCAGTATCTGGAAGTGGGCATTGGTCCGGATGCAGAAATCTTTACCAAGGGCCAGCCGATGAGTTCGGTGGGTTATGGTGCCGAGGTCGGACTGCACCCGGTTTCGAGCTGGAACAATCCCGAGCCGGAAGTGGCGCTGCTGGTGACCAGCAAGGGCGAGATCATCGGCGCGACCTTGGGTAATGACGTCAACCTGCGTGACGTCGAAGGACGTTCGGCGCTGCTGCTTGGCAAGGCCAAGGACAATAATGCCTCGGCGTCATTGGGGCCGTTCATCCGGCTGTTCGATGGTGACTTTACGCTGGAGACGGTCAAGCAATCCGAGATCGCGCTGCGGGTCGAGGGCCAGGATGGCTTCGTGCTCGAGGGTCATTCCTCGATGAACCAGATTTCGCGCACGCCTGAATCCTTGGTGGCTGCGACCATTGGCGGGCATCACCAGTATCCCGATGGTCTGGTGCTCTACCTCGGCACGATGTTTGCGCCGGTGAAAGACCGCGATGGCGTCGGCAAGGGCTTTACACACAAGCTCGGCGATGTCGTATCGATATCGACATCCGAGCTCGGCACACTATCTAACACTGTGAACCTCTCCACCAAATGTCCGCCCTGGACCTATGGCGCCAGCCACCTGCTGCGTGACCTGGCCCAGGCGAATTTACTTTAATTCCGATTCGAAAGGCATTCCAACATGGCTGAACTGCACAAGAACCTCATCAACGGGGAATGGGTGGGCTCGGATGGCGTAGAGAATATCAACCCGTCCAACACTGCTGAAGTCGTGGGCGTTTATGCCCGCGCCAGCGCCGAAGAAACCAAGCTGGCGATTGCTGCGGCCAAGGCCGCTTTCCCCGCTTGGTCGCGTTCGGGCATTCTCGAACGCCACGCTATCCTCAGCAAGACCAGCCAGGAAATCCTGGCGCGCAAGGCCGAGCTGGGCGAATTGCTGAGCCGCGAAGAGGGCAAGACCTTGCCTGAAGGCATCGGCGAAGTGACCCGTGCTGCGCAGATTTTCGACTTTTTTGCTGGTGAAGTGCTGCGCCTTGCTGGCGAAGTGCTGCCATCGGTTCGTCCCGGTGTTGGCGTCGAGATTACCCGCGAGCCAATCGGGGTCATTGGCATCATCACGCCGTGGAATTTTCCGATCGCCATCCCGACCTGGAAGTTGGCGCCGGCACTGGCCTATGGCAACACCGTGGTGATCAAGCCAGCTGATCTGGTGCCCGGTTCGACCTGGGCGATCGTCGACATTCTGGTGCGTGCCGGTCTGCCCAAGGGCGTGCTGAACCTCGTCATGGGCAAGGGTTCGGTCGTTGGCCAGACCATGCTCGAGAGCAAGGACGTCAACGCCATCTCGTTCACCGGCTCGGTCGGCACCGGCAAGCGCGTTGCTGCGGCTTCGATCGAGGTCGGTCGCAAGTTCCAGCTCGAAATGGGCGGCAAGAACCCGACCGTGGTGCTGGATGACGCGGACCTCAAGATCGCGGTTGAATCCGTGGCGCAGTCGGCGTTTTTCTCGACCGGCCAGCGTTGCACGGCTTCGAGCCGCGTCATCGTAACCGAGGGCATCCACGACAAGTTCGTCGAGGCTCTGGCCGAGCGGACGCGCAACCTGCGCGTTGGCGATGCGATGGACAAGAACACGGAAATCGGGCCGGTGGTCGATCCGAGCCAACTTAAGCAGGACACGGATTACATCGCCATCGGCAAGGCCGAAGGCGCCAAGATCGCGGCCGGTGGTGAATTGGTGAAGGGGCCAAACGAGGGCTACTTCTTGCAGCCGACGCTATTCACCGAAGCGACCAACCAGATGCGTATTTCGCGCGAGGAAATCTTCGGACCAGTCGCGAGCGTCATCCGCGTCAAGAATTACGAGGAAGCGCTGTTCACGGCGAACGACACCGAATTCGGTCTTTCGGCCGGTATCGTCACCACCTCGCTCAAGTACGCAACGCACTTCAAGCGCAATGCCGAGGCCGGTATGGTGATGGTCAACGTGCCAACCGCCGGCGTGGACTTCCACGTACCATTCGGCGGCCGCAAAGCTTCGAGCTACGGCTCGCGCGAGCAGGGCAAGTATGCGGCGGAGTTCTTCACTGTGGTGAAAACGGCTTATACAGCGGCCGGTTAAACCGTACGCAAGCCAGTATCTCAACACCCTCGGGCTTTGTCCGAGGGTGTTTTTTTTGGGCTCAGCGGAGGTTCACTGCGCGCGCCAAACCTTGCTGGCTGATCAGGCTGCAGAGCTTGAAGATGCCGACTTCGATCTGGGCTTCGTCGCAGAGTGAAAAGCTTAGGCGCATGGTGTTGTGGCCCGAGCCATCGGCATGGAAGGCGCTTCCGGGAACAAAGGCGATATCTTGCCTAAGGGCCTGTGGCAGCAGGAGATCTGCGTCGAGGTGATCGGGCAGTTCGAGCCAGATGAACATGCCGCCATCGGGTTTTTTCCACTTGAGGCCGGGCGGGGCATAGCGTTCAAGCGCGGCCAACATGGCGTCGCGGCGGGCTTTGTAGACCACGCGGGTGCGGGCGACCTGAGCGTCATAACAGGCGGCTGCGACGTGGTGCATGACCATCTGGTTGGTGGTGGCGGTGTGCAGGTCGGCGCCTTGCTTGAGGAGCGTCAGCTTGCGGATCAGTGCCTTTGGGCCGCAAATCCAGCCGATGCGCATGCCGGGGGACAGGGTCTTGGAGAAGGTGCCGCAATAGAGCGTGCGGGTGCCCTCGATGGAGCCGGCGAGGTGGGCATCGAGGCTGGCGATGGCGGGGATAGCTTCGCCGTCGTAGCGCAGGGCTGAGTAGGCGGCGTCTTCGATGATCACGGCGTTCAGCGCTTTGGCCTGCTCAAGTGCTTGATGGCGCGCGGTTTTGCTCATGGTGCGGCCATCGGGGTTGGCGAAGTCGGGGACCAGATAGATCAGGCGCGGGGCGGCGGGGCCGGTGACCTGGGGTGCGTCAAGCGAGGAGAAGCTGGCCTCGTAGACGGAGAAGCTTTGCAGGGCGCCGAGATAGGTGGGGCGGGCGGTGACCACGGTGCTGCCAGAGTCGAGCAGCAGCTTGCCGATCAGATCGAGCCCTTGCTGGGAGCCGCTGGTGATGAGGATATTGTCGGGTTTGGCGGGGACGCCGAGCGTGTTCATATGCGCGGCAAGCCATTGGCGCAGCGGCAAATATCCTTCGGTGGTCGAATATTGCAGCGCCTCGCGGGCGATGGATGGGCCGCCGAAAACATGGCGCCAGGCATCCTGGAACAGGGCCACAGGGAACAGCGCCGGATCGGGAATGCCGCCGGCAAACGAGATCATCGAACGCGGACCGATGAGCTTGAGCAGTTCGCGGATTTGCGACGCCTTGAAGGCCTTGGCGCGGGACGAGAGACGAAATTCCAGTGGCGTCATTTGTATCACCATGCAATGATATGAATGATACAAACACCAGAACATTGTTATGTCAATAGTGTTGACCTTGTTTGTGAGTCGTGCGAGCAAGCGCTTCCGGACTTCGCCGTGGTGAAGATGAGGGCGGGGTTTTGGGTTTCTTGGCTCGGAAGTTGGGTTTGTGGCGGCCATTATAGCGTGGCGGTGTGCCTGGGGGATAAGCGATGAGCTTTGTGAGTGAGTATGCGGTGGCGGCGCCTGAGGTGGCGATGGAGCATTTTGGGCGGCGGTTGGCGCTGGAGACCGATTGCGCAGATGTGGCAGCGTGCCTGGCGTCGGGCGATGTGGACTTTGTGCTGCTGCATGTGGTGGGATCGTCGGAGGCCTATGCAAAGCGGCATGTGCCAGGCGCCCTGCACCTGCCGCACCGGCTGATTACCGAGGAGCGGATGGCGGAGTGGCCGGTGGAGAAGCTGTTTGTAGTGTATTGCGCCGGGCCGCATTGCAATGGAGCCGACCAGGCGGCGCTGAAGCTGGCGCGGCTTGGGCGCAAGGTGAAGCTGATGATCGGCGGGATTA
>JAQGKG010000028.1 GCA_028290245.1 Devosia sp.
GGTTGGCGCGCTCACTTCATGGTCTCCCAGATGGCAGTCAGGCTTTCACGATAATTGGGATGCAGTAGTTCGATGCCCAGCGCCTGCTTGATGGCGGCATTGGAAACCCGCTTGTTGTCGGCATAAAAACTACGCTG
This sequence comes from Devosia sp., assembly GCA_028290245.1. GTDB lineage: Bacteria > Pseudomonadota > Alphaproteobacteria > Rhizobiales > Devosiaceae > Devosia. The sequence continues at coordinate 138 of JAQGKG010000028.1, forward strand.
CATCGGGGTGAACTGCGCGTCCTCAAAGGGGATCTCCGGCGGCGGCTCGATCCCCATCAGCCCAGCGGCATAAGTCACCAGATCCTGTGGCGGGGCCGGCTCGTCATCGGCCATGTTGAAAGTACCGTCCAGCCGCGCCTCGGCGGCGAGCATGGTGACGCGGGCGATGTCCTCGACATGGATGCGGTTGAACACCTGCCCCGGCTTGATCACCCGCCGCGCGGTGCCATCGGCCAGCTTGTCAAATGTCGAGCGACCCGGCCCGTAAATGCCAGCAAGCCGCAAAATGGCCAGCTTGACGCCGCGTTCAGCCGCATAGTCGCGCCACGCCTGTTCGGCCAGCACGCGGCGATCGGAGCGGTCATTGCGCGGCACCAATGGCGCCGACTCGTCGATCCAGTCACCGCCGAAATCCCCATAGACGCCGACCGTTGAATAATAGCAGAGCCATTCGAGGTTCTCGGCCGCATCAAGATCGGCGCGATGATGGACGAGGGCCGGATCGCCCTCTTCGCCGGGGGCGATGGACAGGATCACGTGGGTGGCTTGGCGTAGGTCGGGGCCCAGTGTGGCACCCGGCGCGGTGCCGTCGAAGACATGGGCGGAGATGCCCTTCGCGGTCAGCCGTTCGGCCTTTTCCGGAGTACGAACGGTGCCTGAGATGTTAACAGTCTGTGAACCAGTTCGCATGGTTTGTGCAGCCGCGGTGGATGAGTAACCCAGCCCAAAAAAGAAGGCGCGCATTAGATATCCCCGGTCCATTCCAGCAGCACCGAGCTATCGCTTTCCTGCGCGCGATAGGCAAGGCTCAGTTGCTCGGCCCGCTGCGGCGCCAGCCTGCGCAGCGCCCAGACGGCAGCGCCGCGTACTAGTGCATCTTCGGAACTGAGCCGCGCCTCGACCAGCGGGACCAGCGTGTCATCGCGCGAATTACCAATGGCAATCAGCACGTTACGCAGAAACCGCGCCTTCCCGATGCGCTTGATCGGCGAGCCGGCAAACAGGCTGCGAAACGCATCATCATCCAGTTGCACCAGATCGGCCAACTGTGGCCGCTCGAACTCAGGCCGCGCCCGCAGCTTAGCCTCGCGGCTGATCGAAGCGAATTTGTTCCACGGACACACCGCCAGGCAATCATCGCAGCCATAGATACGATTGCCCATCGGCACCCGAAACTCCAATGGTATCGGGCCTTTATGCTCGACCGTCAGGTAGGCCAGGCACCGACGCGCATCGAGCCGGAACGGCGCCGGGAAGGCATTTGTCGGACAGATATCGAGACAGCGTGTACAGGTGCCGCAGCTTTCCGTGTGCGGCGCATCAGCGGGCAGCTCGGCCGAGGTTAGAATGGCGCCGAGGAACAGCCATGAGCCAAACTCGCGGCTGACCAGCACCGAATGCTTGCCCTGCCAGCCCAGCCCAGCCGCCTCGGCCAGCGGCTTTTCCATAATCGGCGCGGTATCGACGAAAACCTTGACCTCGGCCCCCGACCGACGCGCCAGCAGGCCCGCCAGCTCCTTGAGCTTGCCCTTGATGATCTCGTGATAATCGCGATTGCGTGCATAGACCGAAATGGTACCAAGCGAGCGCTCGCCAAGAATCGCCAATGGATCAGTTTCCGGCCCGTAATTGATGCCCAGCAGGATAACCGACCGCGCCTCGGGCCACATTCCATTGGGACTGCCGCGCCGCTCCGCCGTCTCCTCTATCCACTCCATATCGCCATGCCAGCCAGCCGCCAGCGCAGCATTCAGCTTGGCCGGCAGGTCCGGTCGCGCATCAGCCGGCGCAATGCCAAAGCTGTCAAAGCCCAGCGCCGTCGCGCGGGCCTTGAGCTCGGCGACGAGCTTGTCGGGCGTGGGGCTAAAAATCGAGATCGGCATAGCCTTTTTGGGGCGGCATGGAGACGACGCGGTCGTTGAGAAGGGTGCGGAAGGCGGGGCGGGATTTGATGCGGGAATACCAGTCGCGGGTTTCGCCGGCTTTGCCCCAGTCGATGTCGCCGAGATAATCGAGCGTCGACAGGTGGGCTGCCAAAGCGAAATCGGCCAGCGTCAGCGCATCGCCGCCTAGCCAGGCGCGGGTGGCGAAGAGCCAGTTGAAATACAGCATGTGCTCGTTGAGGTTGGCCTTGGCGACGCGCAGCACGGCGGGATCGGGCGTGGCACCCTTTTGGTCGCGTTTGACGATTTTTTCTTCCAGCACGTAGCGGGTGACTTCGTCGTTGAGCTTGACGATGACCCATTCTATCAGCCGCCACATTTCGGCGCGCCGGCCCGGATCGGGCGGAATCAGGCCCGCCACGATGCTCGGCGTATAGAGATCTTCGATCGTGTGGATGGCCGCGAGAATGCCGACGATAGGCTGGTCGCCTTCGCCGATCAGGATGGGAAGCGTTGCGGCCGGATTGATTTCGAGCAGTTGCGCATCGCGCAGCCAGGGCTTGATTTCTTCCATATCCAGGGGGACGCCATATTCGGCGCACATCAATCGGATCAGGCGCGAAGACGGGTCTAAAGGATGATGGATGAGGCTCGGCATTTTTGACGCTCGTCTCTTTTTGAGGACCGGTGCGGCACGGCTGCTTGGCGCTGTCGGCGAACAGCGTTAGAGCTTGCCCCATTGTTATGGGCCCAT
>JAQGKG010000031.1 GCA_028290245.1 Devosia sp.
GATAGACCCCTAACGGGCAGGTGGAATGCAGTCCTATCTCGATTTTGAAAAGCCGGTTGCCGATCTCGAAGGCAAGATCGCCGAGCTGAAGGCATTGGCCGCGACTGACCAGGCCGTCAGCATCGACGAGGAGGTCAACCGTCTGTCGAGCCGCGCTGACGAGGCGCTGGTCGAGATCTACAAGCGCCTGACGCCCTGGCAGAAGACCCAAGTGGCCCGCCACCCGCAGCGTCCGCATTTTTCCGACTATATCAGCAAGCTGATCACCGAGTGGACGCCGCTGGCCGGCGACCGCAAGTATCGCGAAGACGCCGCCTTGCAGGCTGGCTTTGGCCGCTTCAACGGCCAGTCGATTGCCGTGCTGGGCCAGGAAAAGGGTAACTCGACCGAGACCCGCCTCAAGCACAATTTCGGCATGGCCAGCCCCGAGGGCTATCGCAAGGCCGTGCGCATCATGGAAATGGCGGATCGTTTCAATATTCCGCTGATTTCCTTCGTCGACACCGCCGGCGCCTATCCCGGCATCGGCGCCGAAGAGCGCGGCCAGGCCGAAGCCATCGCCCGTTCGACTGAGAAGTGCCTTGAACTCGGCGTGCCCAACATCGCCATCATCATCGGCGAAGGCGGCTCCGGCGGCGCTATCGCCATCGCCGTGGCCAACCGCGTGCTGATGCTGGAAAACTCGATCTATTCGGTGATTTCACCTGAAGCCGGTGCCTCGATCCTGTTCCGCGACGCCGCCAAGGCGCAGGACATGGCCACCGCCCAGAAGATCACCGCGCAGGACCTGCTCGGCTTCGGCGTCATTGACTCGATTATTCCAGAGCCAGCTGGCGGCGCCCATCGCCACCACGAAGTGATAATGGCCTCAGCCCGTGACGCCATCGCGACGTTTTTGGCCGATTTTGCCGGACGGGGCCGGTTGGAGACGCGCGAGCATCGCCGCGAAAAGTTTTTGGCCATCGGGACGACGATTTAAGAGATACGGCCCCTTTTTAGAGGGTACCCCCACCTAGCCTCCCCCTGATTAGGGGGAGGAATACTATCTGTGCTTGGACTGTATCGAGCTCGAATACTCGATGGGATTCCTCCCCCTTTTCAGGGGGAGGCGAGGTGGGGGTATCTTCCTGCTGTCTTCCTACCAAAATTACACGCTTGCGTGATCGCCACGTGCTTCCGAGTAAATTGCTCCGTGCTAACGCTTCGTTCACCAGCAAAACTCATGCTTGGGTAACCATGACCGCATAAGAGTCTGGGCAACATTGTTTCGCACCGGGCCGACGATCTTGACCGTTACTGTTATTCGCAGGTTCTCATCGGCGCTGATTTTACTGTGGGTGGCCTTCGGGCTGGTGGCCTGTGGCGGCTTCCTGCCCAAAAGCAGTGATAACCGGCATAACCAGCCGCTGCCCAGCGCTGTGCAATCAGCCCTGCGCGGCATCGGCTCCTCGCCCGGCGAGGCCATGGTGTTGCGCATTTTCAAGCAGGAAAAAACGCTCGAAGTCTGGAAGAAAACCAGCGGCGGCGGCTACAAGATGTTCAAGACCTACGAGATCTGCGCCTTTTCTGGCGAGCTCGGCCCCAAGGTCAAGGAAGGCGACCGCCAGAGTCCCGAGGGTTTTTACACCATTACGCCCGGCCTGCTGAACCCGAAGTCCAACTATTATCTGGCTTTCAACACAGGCTTTCCCAACAAGTTCGACCGCGCCCATAACCGCACCGGGTCTGACCTGATGGTGCATGGCGACTGCTCGTCGCGGGGTTGCTACGCCATGACCGACAACGGCATCGCTGAGATTTATGCGCTGGCGCGCGAGACCTTCAAAGGCGGCAACAAGAGCTTCCAGCTCCAGATTTTCCCGTTCAAGATGACTGCCGCCAACCTCGCCAAGCAGGCGTCCAACCAGCATCTGAGCTTCTGGAAGGACATCAAGGAAGGCTACGACCTGTTCGACCTGACCAAGGCGCCGCCGGCATGGGACGTCTGCGAAGGACAGTATATTTTCAATGCCGAGGGTGGCGGCGCGCTTAACCCGATGGGGCCTTGCCCTGCCGTAGTTCAAACCGCTGGTATGGCTGAAAAGCTTGCGGCCGAAGACGCCGCCTTCGTCACCGCCGTCGATAGCGAAGCCCAGAAGGCCAGCCGCATTGCCGCCGAGGCCGAACGAGTGGCTGCATCGGAAGTGGCGGCAAAGGAACGCGGACAGGCCATATCCGGCTTTATCGGCGGGCTGGGCAATGTGTTTGGCGGCGGCAGGGATGAGGATGTGGTCGCGGTGATGACCGGCAAGCCCTCCCCGACGCCGATGCCGCCTCTGCAGCGCTAGAAAACCACGCGGCCCGCCACCATATCTGGGCCGTAATCTGCGCGGATGTGAACCCGCTAGCTCAGCAACGGAGACCATCGCTTTGGAAGAGACAGAACCCGTCGAAGTCCAGGGCGAGAAGCGGATCGAGCATGTCCGGCCTGAGCGCCGGCGCATGCCGCTGTCGAATGTGCTGAGCTTCGTCGTCGGCCTCGTCGGCATTGCAGCGCTCGGCGCCAGCGCCTGGACCTATAGCGAGACCCAGCGCGAGGTTGTTCGCCTCTCGACCGATATTGCCCAGCTCCGGGTCGCGCTTGAACTCTATGGCCGCCAGCAGGGCACGCCATCGGCTACCGACACTGCCAACCTGACCGACCTGTCTAACCGGCTTGCGATCCTCGAAGAAGACTGGCGCAGCGCGCCGGTCCCCACGGCGGCGACCACCACCGCGCTGCCCGCGACGCCGGCCGCGACACCTACAGCGACCTCCGGCGACTGCATGCCCACCGGCACGCGCTTCCTGGTATCGGCGGGCGACCGCTACCCGGTTTGCGGCTTTGACGGCACGGTGGAAATCGGTGGCGTCGACAATGGCTTCATGTCGCTGGCCGACGGCACGGTGATCGCCGCTGGCGGCAATATCCCACTGCCTAACAGCGCCTGCATGATTGGCGTCGTCTCGGCCGGCAAGGACGGCATGACCGGCTTCGCCGAGGTCAGGGTGACCTGCTAGGCCCTTGTCTTGACGAAATCGATGAAGGCCCGCAGCGGCGCGGGCACTAGCCGGCGACCGGGATAATAGAGGAATGGCCCGGAAAAGCTGACCCACCAGGGTTCCAACACGGGGATCAGCGCGCCGCTGACAAAATGCGGCCGCAGCCAGTCCTCGAACAGGGCGACTATGCCGGTGCCGGCCTTGGCACAATCGATCGCCAGTTCGATCGCCGCGCCGGCCTGCACGGTCAGCGGACCGTTGGGCTCAATTCGGATCTGTTCGCCGTTGCGCTCGAAATCCCACGAAAACAACGCGCCGCTGGGAAACTTGCCCTGGATGCAGGCATGCTGCAGCAGCTCGCGCGGATGTTGCGGGGTACCACGGCGCGCAAGGTAGTCTACCGACACACCCAGGGCGAAGCGCTGGAGGCGCGGTCCGATCGGCACCGCGATCATGTCCTGCGCCAGGCGCTCCTCGTAGCGGATGCCGGCGTCGCAGCCGCTGGCCAGGATATCGACGAAACTCTCCTCGGCGATGATCTCGACACGGATATCGGGATAGGCGGCGAGGAAAGCCGGGATGATCGCGGGCAGCACCGTGCGCGTGGCGCTCACCGGCACGTTAAGCCGCAGCGTGCCGATCGGCTGGTCGCGATGCGCATTGACCACGTCTATGGCGAGTTGGATTTCTTGCAAGGCCGGCCCCAACCGGGCGAGAAGATCCCCTCCAGCCTCCGTCGGCACCACACTGCGGGTGGTGCGATTGAGCAGGCGGACGCCCATGCTCGCTTCGAGCCGCCGCACCGCATCACTGAGGCTTGATGCACTCCGGCCCATGCTGCGCGCCGCATCGCGAAACCCGCCCAGCCGTGCCACCGTTGCGAACGTCCTGAGGTCGTTTAGATCCTGATCCATTGTCCGCCAATCCGCACAGCCCGTGCGGA
>JAQGKG010000055.1 GCA_028290245.1 Devosia sp.
TGCCGTCGGACGAAGTTTCGTCCGAGCAGATCGAAGACTTCATGTCGATGTTCTCGGACATGGGCATCAACGTCGTTGACGAAGACGAGGTCGAAGAGACCGAAGTCGAGAAGGACGAAGAAGACCAAGGCCAAGAAGTGGCTCCGGCCACGGGCACTGCTGTCGCTTCGACCTCTAATACCAAGACTGGCTCAGATCGTACCGATGACCCGGTGCGCATGTATCTGCGCGAAATGGGCTCGGTCGAACTGCTGAGCCGCGAGGGCGAAATCGCAATCGCCAAGCGCATCGAGGCCGGTCGCGAGACCATGATCGAAGGCCTGTGCGAATCGCCGCTGACCTTCCAGGCCATCATCATCTGGCGCGACCAGCTCGCGCAGGGTGAAATTCTGCTGCGCGACATTATCGATCTCGAAGCCACCTATGCTGGCCCCGATGCCAAGCAGGCGGCTCCCGACATGTCGGCTGCCTATCAGGCGCCGCGGCCGGAAGCCATCGCCGAGAAGGCACGCGCCGCTGCTGCGGCTGCTCCTGCACCGAAGCGCGCTGCGGGCGGCGAGGACGACGACTACGTGCCCGAAGAGCCACAGGCTCCGCAGGACCCGGCGCCCGACGACGACGACGACGAGTACGAAAACGCGCTGTCGCTGTCGGCGATGGAAGCCGAGCTCAAGCCGCAGGTGGTCGAGACCTTCGATCGCATCGCCAATGCCTATGGGCAGATGCGCGAAATGCAGGACAAGCATGCCGAGGACCGGAGTGCTTCGGTGTCGGATGGCGACCGCAAGAAGATCGAAGCGTTCCGCATTGAAGTGATTGCCGACGTCAAATCGCTGTCCCTCAACAACGGCCGTATCGAGAACCTAGTCGAGCAGCTTTATGACATCAACAAGCGCCTGGTGAAACTGGAAGGGCGCCTGCTGCGCCTTGCCGAAAGCTATGGCGTAAAGCGCGAGACCTTCCTCGAGAGCTATTATGGCCGCGAGGTCGATCCGACCTGGGAATCCTCCATCGAAGGTTTCGATGGCAAGGGCTGGGCCGAATTTGCCAAACGCGAAGCAGATACGATCCATGAAATCCGCGGTGACGTTGGTACGCTTGCGACCGAAGCTGGCCTCAATATCGCCGAATATCGCCGCATCGTGCACAAGGTCCAGAAGGGCGAGCGCGAAGCTGCAATCGCCAAGAAGGAAATGGTTGAGGCCAATCTCCGCCTCGTGATCTCGATCGCCAAGAAGTACACCAACCGCGGCTTGCAGTTCCTCGATTTGATCCAGGAAGGCAATATCGGCTTGATGAAGGCCGTCGATAAGTTCGAATATCGTCGCGGCTACAAGTTCTCGACCTATGCGACGTGGTGGATTCGCCAGGCGATCACGCGCTCGATTGCCGATCAGGCTCGTACCATCCGTATTCCGGTGCACATGATCGAGACGATCAACAAGATCGTCCGTACCTCGCGCCAGATGCTGCATGAAATCGGCCGCGAACCGACCCCTGAGGAGCTCAGCGAAAAGCTGCAGATGCCTTTGGACAAGGTTCGCAAGGTGCTCAAGATCGCCAAGGAGCCAATCTCGCTCGAAACGCCAATCGGCGACGAGGAAGATTCCAACCTCGGCGATTTCATCCAGGACGTGAACGCGATCCAGCCGATCGACGCCGCCATCCAGAGCAACTTGCGCGAAACCACGACCCGCGTGCTGGCGTCATTGACGCCGCGCGAGGAACGCGTGTTGCGCATGCGCTTCGGTATCGGCATGAACACCGATCACACGCTGGAAGAAGTCGGTCAGCAGTTCTCGGTGACGCGTGAGCGCATTCGCCAGATTGAAGCGAAAGCCCTGCGCAAACTCAAGCACCCAAGCCGCAGCCGGAAGCTCCGGAGCTTCCTGGATAACTAAGCTATTGGGTCGTCCCCGCGAAAGCGGGGATGATTGTTTGGAGGCTTAGCCCTCCATTAGACGAGAGGGGAAGTTTGAGATGACGATAGTCCCCGCTCGCCTCAAGCTGACGACCATCCGGGCTATCGTACCGTTCAAGCTGGTGGTGACGTTTTCCGATGGATCGTATGGCACGTTCGATGCGGCGCCGATGATCGGGGAACGGGGCGAAGGTACCGAACCGTTGCGAGACCGGCGCTATTTTGGCACGGTTGAGCTGAAAAACGGAGTGCCGACTTGGCCGAACCACTTCGATGTGTCGCCGGGCTGGCTGCGTGAAGAAATGGAAAAACGCGGCGAACTGCAATTGCCGCTGCCTGTCCGCCGTTTGCGCGGATCGGTTCAAAACTGAGGAGACGATCCATGTCGTTCTGGAAAAACCTGTTCGGTGGTAGCTCCTCGAATGCCGAGCCCGCCGGTGACAAGGTGTTGGGCGAGGAAGGCTACAAGGGCTTCTTGATCAAGGCCATCGAGATGAGGGCCGGTAGCGAATTGCAACTGGCCGGAACGATCGAAAAAGACGTCAGCGGCGAGCTTAAGACCTATCGATTCGTGCGTGCTGATCGCATGAGTTCCCGCGATGACCTGACCGCACTGGCGCTGGCCAAGGGTCGGCAGATCATCGACGAGCAGGGCGAAGGCATCTTCCGCTAAAGCCCCGACTGACAAAACTAATTTTGGCGCCAGCGCTCGCGGACATGCAGTCCTGCGAGACCGGCCTGCCGCATAGGAGACTATCATGGCCAAAAAGCCAACCGCCCGCAGCGAATACGTATTTTTTGATGTTATCTATGAAGACGGCAGCCAGCGGTCCAACCGCAAGGTTGAAGCCGCTTTGCTGGGTGGCCTCGACGGCGATGAGCCTGCACGCACCGAAATCATGAATCAGGACCGCGCCATCTCGGAAAAGTCCGGCCTGCCACCCTTGCAGATCAAGACCATCAAGCGCTCGGGGAAGTAGTCGGCTAGCCGCCAAGCGCTGAGGCCAGGGCTTCGGCGCGCCCCGCGAACGACAGGCCGCGCGCGCTGGGATGTGTTGTGGCAAGATGGGCAATGCCGTGGCGCGCACAGACGCGAGCGGCTACGGCGCCCAGTGCAATCACCTTGCGGCCCGACAGTTCATGCCGGGCAATAGCGTCAAACGAAATGTCCACATCTCCGGACTGTATCGCCGCCGAGCGTGTTGCCGGCAGCAGATGGAAGGCGTGGGTGACGTAAAGGTCGCTGCGCTTCATGCCGGTTCTGGCCAGTGCAATATTCAGCACCATGTTGAAAGGCATGCGCGGAAGGAAGCCGTCGGCCAGCAATTGCGATCGGTGTTTTCGTGCCGATGGCGCATCCAGATAATTGTAGGTCAGCAAGACCGGTCCGTCCGCTGATCGCGAGGCGATCTGGTATGGCGTAGTCCACGGGCCATCGAGGCCGACGTCTGCGAATGTGGCGTAGCCCGGAATGCGCAAGGCACGCCGGGCATCCACCAATTTGGCGTATGGATCGTCAGTCGGCACGTTTTCCCAAGGCCTTGTCGATAGCTGGCTTCACGACTGTCCCATAAAGCTCGATTGCCTTCATGACCTTATCGTGCGGCAGCGTGCCGACGCTGAGTTGCAGGCCGAAGCGGTCGTGCTTGAACCACTCGTGCTGCATCAGGATCTTGTCGATGATCTCCTGCGGCGAGCCCATGAAAAAGGCGCCCTGTGGCGTTGCACCGGCTTCGAACTGAGCACGGGTGGTTGGCGGCCAGCCACGTTCCTTGCCGATGCGGCTCATGGCTTCGCTGTGGGCCGGGAAAGCGATGTCGCGTGCGTCCTGGCTATCGGCGGCAATGAAGCCGTGTGAGCTGACGCCGACCGGCAAGGCTTTCGGATCGCGGCCGACTTTGGTGGCCGTTTCGCGATAGAACTCGACCAGTGGGGCAAACTGCCTCGGTTGACTACCGATGATAGCGAGCATCAGGGGCAGGCCGTAGTAGGCCGCGCGGGCGACCGAATTGGGCGTGCCACCGACGGCAATCCACACGGGCAACGGGTCCTGCACGGGCTTAGGGAATATCTCGATACCGGGGATGGGCTTGGTATTGGCGCTGCCGGGCCAGGCGACCTTGCCGCCCTCCCTGATCTTGAGCAGCATTTCGAGCTTCTCTTCGAATAGCGTGTCGTAGTCGTCGAGCTTGTAGCCAAATAGCGGGAAGCTTTCGACGAACGAGCCACGACCAGCCATGATCTCGGCACGGCCACTGCTCAGCAGGTCGAGCGTAGCAAATTGCTGCCAGACGCGGATCGGGTCTTCGGAGCTCAACACCGTCACAGCGCTGGAGAGGCGTATGGTTTTGGTGCGTGCGGCAGCAGCGGCAAGGATGGTCACCGGGGCGGAGGCGACGTAGTCGGGGCGGTGATGTTCGCCAAGGCCGTAGAAGTCGAGACCGAGTTGGTCGGCGAGCTCGATTTCCTCCAGCAGGTCCTGCAGCCGCTCGGCAGGACTTTGCAGCACATTGCCGTCGAGTGCGTCGGGGGTGTTTTCGGCAAAGGAATAAAGTCCGAGTTCCATTTGGATAGCTCCTAGTTGGCCCACAAATGGCTTGCCCCGCCGATGCGATCAAGAACGCACATCGGTGTAACCGCGCGCCATTGTGGCGCGCGGTGGTGCCGGATCAGACGTTGCTGGTCGGAGGGGTGTAGGCAAACGGCGCAGGTGGAGCCGTTGCCGGCTCTGGAGCCTTTGCGCCGGCAGCCTTGTGAATCTCCGCCACCAGCGCGGGATCAAGGCGCAGCTTGGATGCCAGGGCGTCGAGATATGCACGCTCCGACGCTGTGTCAGCGGTAATGGCTACCAGCGAGGCTGCATAAATCTCCGTGGCGTGCTCGGGAGTATCGGCACGGGCGACAACGGCGTTGATATCGAGCGGAGTCGATAATTCATCGAACACCCAGGCCTTCTCCTCGGACGAAAGCTTCATGGTTTCGAGCTTGGCGAAAATGGCTTCCTTTTCGTCGGCATCGATGCGGCCATCGGCCTTGGCAGCGGCGATCATGGCTCGGACCAATGTCTTGCCGAGTTCTTCCTGGGCCTGGCTGTCGCCAGCAGCAGGAATGAACGCGTCCTGCTGGGGAGCCGGAGCCTGAACGCCCTGCTGGTTCTTCTGGTAATTTTGCCACGCATTGAATGCCAAGCCGCCCACAGCGGCCACGGCACCAAGCTGAACTGCATTGCCAGCCAATTTACCCAAGCCGCCGCCGCTAAACAGCATGCCGGCGGCGAGGCCCGCTGCACCCGTCATTGCGGTGCGCTGGGTGTTCTGATCGGACTGCAAGGCTTTGACGATTTGATCGATATTGAACATGGGGGCTCCCTTGGTTTGTTGCTGGACGAGATGGGGAGCAATGGCGCCCACCGCAAGGCGCGGCGGGCGAGACCGATTGCCGCTGCCTGCAACCAGACAAAGAAAGACCCCGGCGGGGCGACCGGGGTCTTGAACGATATTACCAGAGGGAGCGCCGGTAATACCGGTAGTTAGGCGTCGTTACTGAGCTGCTGGCGCGGCTGGTGCCGGAGTAGCGGCTGGAGCCTCGACTGCTGGGGCTGGAGTAGCCGGTGCGGCTTCCACTGCGGGAGCCTCGGTCATCGGGGCAGCATTAGCGGCTGGAGCCGCTGGTGCTTCGGTCATTGGAGCCGGAGCAATTGCAGGATCTGCGGGCGCATCAATGCCGGCAGGGGCAGCGTTGTTTACGTCAACCGTAGTCGACGGACCAGAATTAGCCGAGAACACCAAGTAGCCGATGGCAAGTAGCGCCAGTGCGACGATAATGCCGACGAACCAGCCTGTGCCGCTGCTTTCGCGCGTATAGACAGTGCGGTTGCCATCGTTGGTGTAGACGGTATCGCGTTCAGGGGTAGCCATGATTTCGCTCCTTGTTTCACCGTTATGACAAAGAAACGCGGGCTTCTAATTTTCGTTCCCGAATACGTGATTACTCCGGCTACAAATTGGCTTGCCCAAGCTAATTTTTCAGTCCGGTTCTTGTGCGGCGCTTAGCGGAAGGCGCTATCGGTTGCCCTATTAAACGTCATAGATCGCGTCACGCATGGCAGGTGCGGCAAAAAGAAAGGCCGGGCACTAGGCCCGGCCTTTCTCATTCATGTTGGATGTCGATCAGTTCGACGCTGTGGTGATCAGCGGCGTGATGCGACGGATGGTGACGCGACGGTTCTCTCGTTCACCGGCTTCGGTGCGGATCTTCAGGTAGCGTTCGCCATACCCCTGGGTTGCCAGGTTTTCAGGCGGCACGTTGTAGAAGTCGGTCAGGATGCGAGCCACGGTTGCGGCGCGCAGATCGGACAGGCGCAGGTTCGAAATATCCGCACCGACGGCGTCGGTGTGACCTTCAATCAGGAAGGTTTCGCTCGGGTTGCGAGCCAAGAGGGCCAGCATGCCATTGGCGACGCTGGACAGGGCTCCAACTTGGTCACGGCCGATGGTGGCTGCGCCGGTGTCGAAGGTCAGGCCGCCGACCTCGAGCTTGCGCACGCTGTCACGCACACGGGAAGACCGCTTGACCTCGTCGATCGAGTAGAGGCGAGCGACGTTTTCGACCGGCGGCTGGCTGAAGAAGGTTTCCACATCTTCATCGTCTGCGAAGGCGGCATCCAGCACGTAGTCACGAGCCGGAATGTTGAGGCGCAGCGGAGGCAGGTCCTGGCCTGGGTCGCGCCATGCGATCAGGTCATTGTCATACTGGTCATCGAAGTAGGCGAGGACGTATTCGCGGCCTGCCGGGTCGATGCGCGAGCGACGGAGAATGTCGCCGTTGCGGTTGCGGACCGTCACGATCTGGGTGCCGTCCGGACGAGTGATGGTTTCACGCGTACGGTCGTTGCTCAGGTTTTCGTAGAAGATCTCGTCTTCCTGGGCATTGTAGAAACGATCGGTGTCCTGGCCGATGGAATTGACTACCAACTGGGTGCCAACCTGCAGAATAACCTGGGTAATGATATCATCCGAGTTAACCTGCTGCACAGGCGCCTGCTCGATGATAGTTACATTGTTCTGCTGACCAATGTTGTTCTGGGTATTATTGGTCGTGTTGTTGGTGATATTGTTGACGTATTGGTTGACGATGGTCTGGTTGATGGTCGTAGCTTCGGTCGCCGTCACTTCGGTGCCGGGCTCTGCGGCGACCGATACCACTGGCTCAGCAGCAAACGCCTGCACTGCTGCAGACTGCGCGGAGAAGTCGGATTCGGGCGGCGGAGCGACCGGCTCAGCTGCTACCCGTGCGTTCATCTGAGCTTCAGCTGCAGGGTCCGCATCGATATCCTTGGCACTATCGAGAACGGGAGCAATCTGCTCTTCAGTGATACCTTCTGGCATATTCTCGATGACTTCGATCTGTTCGGCCGGCAGTGTTGCCGGATCGACAGGTGCGGTCGCAGCAGGATCGACCGGAGCCGTTGCCGCTGGGTCTGCCGGGGTTACAGGGGCGGCAGGATCTGCAACCGGAGCCGCTGGAGCACCCGGAAGAGTCGGCACGGCAGGCAGGGTCAGGCCATACTGGGCGAGGCATGAGTTGGTGTCAGGGAAACCGCCCTGGACGCAGAGCGCGTCAATCTCGGCCTGAGCCGCAGACAACTGTGCCTGGGCAGCAGCGGGGTCACCACCAGCCATCATGTCGGCGATAGCGGTGTTGTAGATGTCGATCTGAGCCTGTAGGTCGACCGAGACATCGACTGAAGTTGGCGCTACGGGTGCGGGCGCAGCTTCAATAGCCGGTGCTGGCTCAACGACCGGTGCGATTTCGGTAGCGGGGGCAGAGGCAGCAGCAGCGGCTGCGGCTTCTGCATCGGCTGCAGCCTGGGCGTCAGCGGCGGCCTGCGCATCTGCTTCAGCCTGTGCGTCAGCGGCGGCCTGCGCGTCTGCTTCAGCCTGAGCATTGGCATCATCAGCGGCTTGTGCCTCAGCCGCCGAACGGGCTGCGGACGCAGCCTGTGCGTTAGCGGCCTCATCTTCAGCAGCCTGAGCGTCTTCAGCGGCCTTGGCGTCCGCAGCAGCCTGAGCGTCCGCGGCAGCCTGTGCTTCGGCGGCCTCGGCATCAGCAGCAGCTTGTGCGTCGGTGGCAGCTTGAGCTTCGGCGGCCTCAGCATCAGCGGCGGCCTGTGCATCTGCAGCAGCCTGGGCTTCAGCTGCAGCGGCGGCGGCCGCAGCGTCGGCGTCTACCGGGGCAGGCACAGTCTCGGCAGGAGCCGGAGCGCCACCGGATAGGGCTGCGATACATTCGTCAATGCTGGCGTAGCCGGCGACGATGCAAAGTTCGGTTAGGGGGGCGCGGGCTGCCTCGATAGCGGCGGCGTCACCGGATGCCTGAGCGGCGGCATAGGCCTGGTAAGCCGCAACCAGATCGCCATCCTGGGCGCGCACGGTTATCGGCAGCAGGGCCATGAGACCGATACTCGTACCGGTCAGAAGCCAATTTCTAAGGCGCATTGTTATTTTCCTTTTAGGTCGGTTGA
>JAQGKG010000073.1 GCA_028290245.1 Devosia sp.
AATCATGTCGGCCAGATGCTCGCGGCTCTCACCAATCGCCCACAAGCCACCTTCGCCTCCGCTATCAATCTGGTCGGTCTGTCACTGTAATTCACCCGCGAGATCGATACCGGCACCGAGATCGTCAGCATTCCTTTGCCCGCCATCGTCACCGCCGACCTCCGCCTCAACACCCCGCGCAATGCCGCGCTGCCCATGGTGATGAAAGCGCGTTCCAAGCCATTGACCGTACGCCCCGCCGCCGAGTTCGGCGTTGACCTGGCTCCGCGCCTTGTGATCGAAAAGATATCCCCGCCCGCCGAACGTGTGGCAGGAAAGACTGTCGGCTCCACATCCGAACTCGCCGCCTACATCGCCGCCGAAATCTCGCAGATGGAGGCGCTGTGATGAGCACGCTGGTCATCGCCGATCACGACCTCGGCGTCCTTTCGCCCGCCACCGCCCGCGTCGTCCACGCGGTCGCCGAACTCGGCCCGGTCGAGGTCCTCGTCATTGCCGACGATGCGGCCGCCATCGCGCAATCCGTTGCCGCAATTGCCGGCGTCACCAAAGTCCTCACTGCGAGTGGAAATTCAGTAGCCGATAGTGCCGAAGCGCTACTCTCAACGTTAGCAGTCCGTTATCACTACGTGGTCGCCAGCGCCGGTTCGGTTGGCAAGGATGTCATGCCGCGCCTCTCCGCAAAGCTCGACCTAATGCCGGTCACCGACGTCATCGAAATCCTCGGCCCCAACCGCTTTGTCCGCCCCATCTACGCCGGCAACGCCCTACAGACGGTCACCGATAACCAGCCAAAACACATCCTCACCATTCGCGCCTCAGCCTTCCGCCCCGCTGCGGGTGGCAACAATGCACCAATCGAAACCATTGATACGCCAGTGATTTCCACGGCCAAGTTGATCGCCCAGCACCGCACCGAAAGCGACACCCCAGACCTCGCCACCGCCCAGATCGTCGTCGGCGGCGGCGTCGCGCTCGGTTCCGCAGAAAACTTCAAGCTCATCGAGCAACTCGCCAAAAAGCTCGGCGCGGCCATCGGCGCCACCCGCGCCGCCGTCGATGCAGGCTATGCCCCCAACGACTGGCAAGTCGGCCAGACCGGCAAGATCATCGCCCCGGATCTTTACATCGCCATCGGCATTTCCGGCGCCCTGCAACACCTCGCTGGCATCCAGGGCGCCAAAAAGATCATCGCCATAAACAGCGATCCCGAAGCCGCCCTGGTCAAGCTCGCCGACGTCGCTTTGATCGGCGATCTCTTTGAAATCATTCCGCAATTGATCGCCGAACTGGAAAAAGCCAGCGTCCACCGCTGACTTTTTGCCAATTGCAAAATTACTTCCGCCGCCTATAACAAACCCGCATTCCCACGGAACACCCTCTCATCATGTTCGAGACCCTGACCAAGGCCCCCGGCGACAAGATCCTGGCGCTTATGGGCGAATACGCGGCTGACCCGCGCCCCACCAAGATCGACCTTGGCGTCGGCGTCTACAAAGACGAAAAGGGCGTCACCGCCGTGATGACGGCCGTCCGTAAGGCCGAGCAGCGCATCCTCGACAACGAAAAGACCAAGACTTACCTGGGCATAGCCGGAAACAAGGGCTACGGCGCCGCCGTGCTCGATCTAGCTCTGGCCGATAGCGTCGACCGCTCCCGCGTCCGCATTGCCCAGGCTCCCGGCGGCACCGGCTCGCTCTGGGTGCTGATGCAGTTGATCAACCGCGCCCGCCCTGGCGCCACGGTCTGGGTCTCCGATCCGACTTGGCCCAACCACAACCCGATCGCCGAAAACTCCGGCTTGGTGGTCAAGACCTACCCCTATTTCGACACCGTCACCCGCGGCGTCAAGTTCGATGCCATGCTGGCTGCGCTTGATGGCCTCGGCGAGAACGACGTCGTCCTGCTGCACGGCTGCTGCCATAACCCCACCGGCGCAAATCTGTCGCCTGATCAATGGGATAAGGTCGCCGCCAGCCTCGCCTGCACCGGCGCATTGCCCTTCATCGACCTGGCCTATCTAGGCTTTGGCGATGGCCTGCTCGAAGACGCCTATGGCACCCGCAAGGTCATCGCCTCGGTTCCCGAAGCCCTGATCGCCTTCTCCGGCTCCAAGAATTTCGGCCTCTATCGCGAACGCGTTGGCGCCGCGATCCTGGTCGCCAAGAACGCTGCCGAAGCCGACGTGACCCAGTCGCAACTGCTCAACATCATCCGCGGCGCCTATAGCCAGCCGCCCGATCACGGCGCCGAAATCATCCGCACCATCCTCGAAGATGCCGAGCTGCGCGCCGAGTGGGAGACCGAGCTCAACGCCATGCGCGGTCGCATGATCCGCCTGCGCGAAAAGCTGAGCGCGGCAATCCGCCAGAAATCCAACTCCGAAGACTTCGACTTCATCGCCTCCCATCGCGGCATGTTCTCGCTGCTTGGCCTCGAAAACTCGGTGGTCGAACATTTAAAAGCCGAGAACGGCGTCTATATGATTGGTGACAGTCGCATCAATGTCGCGGGCATCCCGGAAGATCGCATTGGCGATTTGGCGGACGCGCTGCTGGCCGCGATCAAATAGTTCAACCGTTTGGCCTTGCGGCAAGTCTTTGCCGTGCTAAATCTTTTGCCTATCGGGCACTCAGGAGGAAACCATGAAGTTCTTCGTCGACACTGCAGAAATCAAGGACATCAAGGAGCTCTACGAGACCGGACTCCTCGACGGCGTCACCACCAATCCATCGCTGATCGCCAAGTCCGGCCGCGACTTCAAGGAAGTCATCGCCGAGATTTGCGCGCTGGTTCCCGGCCCGGTTTCCGCCGAAGTCGCTTCGCTTGAATATGACGGCATGATCGCCGAAGGCGAGCACCTCGCCAAGATCGCCAGCAACGTCGTCGTCAAGCTGCCACTGACCCTGGCCGGCCTCAAGGCCACCAAGTATTTCTTCGACAAGGGCATCAAGACCAACGTCACGCTGTGCTTCTCGGCCAACCAGGCTTTGCTTGCTGCAAAGGTCGGCGCGACTTACATTTCGCCCTTCCTCGGTCGCCTCGATGACATCAATCTCGATGGCGTCGAACTGATCGAAAACATCCGTACCATCTACGACAACTACGGCTTCGAGACCCAGATCCTGGCCGCCTCGATCCGCACAGCCAACCACGTCACCCAGGTCGCTCTGGCCGGCTCCGACGTCGCGACCATTCCGCCCGACGTGATCCGCAAGCTGGCCAACCACCCGCTGACCAACGCCGGCATCGAAGGCTTCCTCAAGGACTGGAAGGCTACGGGTCAGTCGATCCTGTAACATTTCGTCCGACGACACTGAGCACCCGGAAGACCTCTCCCTAGGGTGAGGTCTTCTGCATTTTTGGGGCACGCATGGCCGATACCGAACTCGCCGCCGCCATCAAGTCCGCCCTTGCCGCCGTTGAAATCCCCGGCGGCGGGGAGCTGTCCGGCTATGCTGGCCTCTCCGACATCATCGTCACCCCCGGCGCCGTCGCCTTCGCCATCGCTGTAGCCCCCGGCATGGAAGCGGCGTTCGGCCCAGCCCGCGAACAGGCTGCTGCGGTCGTCCAAAAGCTCGTCGGCACCCGCAAGGTCATGGTCTCGCTGACCGGCGGCAAGGCTCCGCCGAAGTCCGGCCCCACCTTCTCGCATGGCAAGCCGGTACCCGCCGGAAAGACCGCTGTGCCCGGCATCAAGCACATCATTGCCGTCGGCTCCGGCAAAGGCGGCGTCGGCAAGTCCACCACCGCCGTCAACATCGCGCTGGCGCTACAGGCCGAGGGCCTTAAGGTCGGCATTCTCGACGCCGATCTCTATGGGCCCTCCATTCCCAAGCTGCTCGGCCTCGAAGGCCAGCCAGCCATCCGCGACGACGGCATTTTCTCACCCCATGAGGCTTACGGGCTCAAGGCCATGTCGATCGGCTCCATGCTGGTCAAGGACCAGGCCGTCGTCTGGCGCGGCCCTATGGCAACCTCCGCCCTGCGCCAGCTGCTGCGCGAAACCGCCTGGGGCGACCTCGATATCCTGGTCATCGACTTGCCACCCGGCACTGGCGATATCCATATCTCGCTGTTCCAGCAGGCCGAAGTGGATGGCGTCGTCATCGTCTCGACGCCACAAGACTTGGCCCTGATCGATGCCAAGAAGGCCATCGACATGTTGCCCCGCTTCGGCGTTCCCATCCTAGGCCTCGTCGAAAACATGAGCTACTTCATCGCCCCCGACACTGGCACCCGCTACGACATTTTCGGCAGCGGCGGCGCCGAACGAGCAGCCGCCGACATGGGCATGCCCTTCCTCGGCGCCATCCCTCTGGTCATCTCCATTCGCGAAGGCTCCGACGCCGGCCGCCCCCCGATGGCCGCCGCCCCGGATGGTCCCGAAGCCCAGGCATTCCGCGCCATTGCGCAACGAATCCTGCAAAATTCGCCCCAACTGGCGCACTAGCATCACCACCCTGCAATCGATTGCATAACATCTGAACCTGCGCTATCTGGCTACCAACCACGGCAAATGCCGGCCAGAGGAGCAGCTATGTTCTCGATCGACCGCAAGGATTTCGGACCGAACTTCACCTTTGGCGTGGCCACTGCCGCCTATCAGATCGAAGGCGGGCAGGGCGACGGTCGCGGTCCCTCGATCTGGGACAGTTTCTCGTCAACGCCGGGCAACGTCCACAATGGCGATACCGGCATCAATGCCTGCAATCACTACGAACTCTGGCCGCAGGATCTCGACCTGATCCGCGACGGCGGCTTTGATGCCTATCGCTTTTCCTTTGCCTGGCCGCGCCTGATTCCCGAGGGCACCGGCGCAGTCAACCAGGCCGGCGTCGACTTCTACGACCGCCTGATCGACGGCATGCTCGAACGCGGCATCAAACCTTATGCGACGCTGTATCATTGGGACCTGCCATCTGCCCTGCAGGACAAAGGCGGCTGGATGAACCGCGACATCGCCGG
>JAQGKG010000156.1 GCA_028290245.1 Devosia sp.
GTATCTTCGATGACCACGACATTGGGACCGTCGCCCTCGGCGACATACTCGTAATATTGCATGCGCAGAGCGCGGACTTCGGCGGCGGGTTTCTGTGCCGGCGAGGACGCCCGTATCTTGGCGGTGCGGGCAAAGCCCACCACAGGCGGCAGGCCCGGGTCAGCGCAAACAACGGGCGTCTTGGTAAAACCCTCGGCGGTGCGGCCGCCCATGACGTGTTCAAGCGCATTGCAGACGGTGGGCGTATCGGCGCCACGTAGAGCGGCGAGGACGTCGGGATTGATAGTTGGCATGGTGTTCTCCTCAGGCTGCCTTGCTGGCAATTTCCGCGCCTTCGGAAAGCGCGCCGAGCTTGGCCCAGACGATTTCGCTGTCCACCGCACCAAAACCGGCAAAGGTCGAAAACCCGCAATCGGTGCCGGCGATGACGCGTTCGGGGCCGACGATGTCGACGAAATTCTTCAGCCGCTGGGCGATCAGTTCGGGGTGTTCAACGAAATTGGACGTGGAGTCGATGACGCCGGGGATCAACACGTAATCGTCTGGCAGATCGACGTTTTTCCAATCGACCCATTCATGGGCATGGCGCGGATTGGCGCCTTCGAACAGCAGTGCGCGCGGCTTGGCTTTCAGCAGTCCGGGCAGGATTTTTTTGAGCGCGATGTCGCAGACATGCGGACCTTCGTAATTGCCCCAGCAGACATGCATGCGCACTTTGCTGCCGTCAATATTGCGCAAGGCGTGGTTCATCACCTCGATATGGCGGCCGGCCGCGATGACGAAACCGTCGTCGTCGAGGTCCTTGTACATCATGTGGCGACCGAGCCCGAGGTCGGGCGCGTCGAGCTGCAGGATGAAACCGGCCTCGACAATGCCCTCATATTCGACGCGCATGCCCTCGGCGACGGCTTCGAGATAGTCGTCCTGGGTGGCGTAAAATTCATTGGGCTGGAACAGGGCAATAACGCCCGGCGTCGCCGAATTCATGAAGCCTTTGGCATAGCCGTGGGCGCTCAGTGCAGACTGGAATGCTTCGACGTCCTCGCGCAAAGGCTCAAGGCTTTTCACTGTGATTTCGCCGACGCATTTGGGGCGGCGATAGGTGGGGGTGCCACCGCTATTGGCCTGGCGCTTGAGGAAGCTCGGGAACAGTTCGAGATCGGCCGGCGGCTGGCGAGAGCTGTCGCCGTCAAAGCCGGTCAGCCGGTCCTTGATATAGGTAGCGTAGGAGATCTTGCTCATTTCGCCATCGGACGGCAGGTCGACGCCGGCAGCCTTTTGTCTCGCGACGATGTCATTGACCGCTGCGGTTATGATCTCGTTGAAGCCGGCTTCCTCGATGGGGACGCCGGCCTCCTTGGCGAACACAAGGTCCGTCACCTGCTTGGAGCGCGGCAGCGAGCCGACATGGGTGGTGAGGATCTTGTGTGCCATTTTCGTATTACTCCGCGGCTTGTGCGGTTGCGAACTGCGGCGCGGCGGGAGCCGCTGCACCACGGATGATGAAGGCGATCGCATCGGCCGAGGCCGGGTTGCGGAAGCCATGCACGAGGCCAATCGGGACAGTCAAGGTATCGCCGGCGCCGAGGATCAGCTTGCCTTCGGACCAGTTGAATTCAAGCGTGCCGGACTGCACGAAGATCACTTCCTGCTCGGAGCGGCTATGCTGGGCAACCACGGCGCCGGTCTCGAGCTTGAGACGGCGCAGGGCGAAGCCATGCTGCCAGTGTCCGATGATCGGGCCGGCCTTGAAGCCGTCCTGCGCATCGACGTCGCCGATCAATGCGGCTTCTTCGACGCCTTCTGCGGCCAGTAGCGAGCTTGGGTTGCCGGCCATCTTGGCGTGCGGAATGTAGTATTTGCTCAGCTCGTCCATCGATGGGGTGGCCAGTTCGGCCATCTTTTCGGCGGTCGGGGGCTGCTCGAGTTCGGCGCCTTCCGGCACGGTTTCCCCGATCGTGGTATCGACCAGCTTGCCGCCCTTGAGCAGCTTGAGGCCGAAATCCTCGGCCATCTTGAACACCGAAGGGGCCCAGACCACCTTGCCGGGATCGTCATGGCCGAGCACCACGGCGAGGAAGCCGGTGCCCTCGTCGCGCTTTTCGAAGCCGCGGAACATGTGGGTCGGGACGGTCGCCACGTCACCCGGCTCGACGTCGAGATAACCCTCGTCCTTGTTGGCGCCGAAGACGAAGCGCCACTTGCCGGTGTGGACCAGGAAGGTCTCGGCGGTCAGGTGGGAATGCTGGCTGTTGGTGCAGCCGAACGGCTGGCGGGCGGCGCCGAAGTTGAAGCCATGTGCCTCGGGGATATGCACCACCTGCGCCTTGTTCTCGGATACGCCGGGTCCGATGATGGTGAAGTTTTCCTTACGGTCGGAGCCGGGGGTGCGCGCGTCGATGAACGCATTGCGCAGGCCCTTGAGGTCCGCATAGCGCACCAGGCGCTTTTCCATTTCGGCTTGGGTCCACTGGGTCATGGGACAGTCCTTTCACTCGCAAGAATGGGGATAAATTTTGCATTCGTATGCATAGCGCGCGCTAAGTGCGTCGAATTGTTGACAGACTTGCCTGCGGCAGTCCGGGAGAGGTGTTGGATAGTCATCACGCCTCCTTAGGCCGATAGATCTGCTGCCCATCGCGCGTGACGATGCCGCTGGCGGGCAGACGCGCCGAGGTGCGAACGAACAGGTCGCCGTTGAGGATGCGATGCTCGGCCTCGATTTCGCCGCTGGCGATCTGGTCCATCAAGATATCGACGGTCGCTTCGACCATGCGTTTGACCGGCTGGCTCATCGAGGTGATGCCATACGAGGTCCATTTGGCCGGGCCCACGTCGTCATAGCCGACGATGGACAGATCCTCGGGAATCTTGATGCCGAATTCATGGCGCGCCACATCCATCACCGCGACGGCCATATGGTCGTTGGCGACGAACAGGGCTTCCGGCCGATCTGGGCGGGTGAACATTTTCCGCGCGGCAGCCTCGGCATCGAGGCGGGAATAATTGCCGGTCTCGGTGACGACGGTGTCGAAACCAAGCGCCGCGAGGCCTTCGACATAGCCCTGCTGGCGGTCGCGGTTGGTCGACGAGTTTTCGAGGCCGGCGATGTATCCAAATGTCTTGTGGCCGCCGGCGACGAGGAAATCGGCGATGCGCTTGCCGCCTTCCTTGTTGCGGGTAGTGACGCTGGAGACGGCGTCGCGCTCGGTGGTACGGTTGAACAGCACAACGGGAATGCCGGCCGTGGCGCATTC
>JAQGKG010000465.1 GCA_028290245.1 Devosia sp.
CGGGTCCGCAAGATCGTTGTGGAACACCTCAATGTGGATGGCGAGAAGGTTGTCGAAAAGGCAAGTTTCATCGACGATCTGGGTGCAGACTCCCTTGACCAGGTCGAACTGGTAATGGCCTTCGAAGAAGAATTCTCGGTGGAAATCCCCGATGATGCCGCTGAATCGATCCAGACTTTTGGCGATGCAGTGTCCTTCCTCACCAAGGCTGTCGGCTAACCGCTAACCGCCGATAGAGAAAAGTTGATCATGGAATTGCGCCGCGTCGTCGTAACCGGATTGGGCTTGGTAACGCCCGTCGGTTGCGGAGTGGAAGCCACTTGGGCCAATATTTTGGCTGGCAAGAGTGGTGCCCGGCGCATCGACGAATTCCAGGTCGATGACATCGCATGCCAAATCGCTCACCGCTTGCCGCTCGGCGACTACGCCGACGGCAAGTACAATCCTGATGAGTGGATGGACGTAAAAGATCAGCGCAAGGTCGACGCGTTCATCGTTTATGCCATGGCAGCGGCAAAACAGGCTATCGATGATGCGGGCGTGGAGCCCAAGACCCAGGAAGAGCAGGAGCGCACAGGCGTTCTGATCGGCTCTGGTATCGGCGGCGTTGGCGGCATTTATGATGCCTCCATCATCCTGCACGAAAAGGGCCCGCGCCGCATCAGCCCCTTCTTCATTCCCGGTCGTCTGATCAACCTTGCCTCCGGCTATGTGTCGATCCGTTTCGGCCTAAAGGGCCCGAACCACTCAGTGGTGACGGCCTGCTCGACCGGCGCACACGCCATTGGCGATGCAGCCCGGCTGATCTCCCTCGGTGACGCCGACGTCATGGTTGCCGGTGGCGCCGAAAGCTGCGTCAACCGTTTGGCACTCGCCGGCTTCGCCGCCGCCCGTGCGCTTTCAACCAATTTCAACAACAACCCCACAGCGGCCTCGCGTCCTTACGACAAGGACCGTGATGGCTTCGTCATGGGCGAGGGCGCCGGCATCGTCGTTCTCGAAGAATACGAGCGTGCCAAGGCTCGCGGCGCCAAGATCTATGGCGAAATCGTCGGCTATGGCCTGTCCGGCGACGCCTATCACATCACCGCACCGTCGCCCGATGGCGATGGCGGCTTCCGGGCGATGAGCGCCGCCATCAAGCGCGCTGGCATCGATGCATCCGAAGTCGATTACATCAACGCCCACGGCACCTCGACGCCTTTGGGTGACGAAATCGAACTCGGCGCCGTTACCCGCGTCCTGGGCGATTCCGCATCCAAGGCAGTCATGAGCTCCACTAAGTCGGCCATCGGCCACCTGCTGGGCGCTGCCGGTTCGGTCGAAGCCATTTTCTGCCTCCTGGCTATGCGCGACAGCATCGTGCCGCCCACGCTCAACCTCGATAATCCATCGGTCGAAACCGTGATCAATCTGGTGCCCAAGGTGGCACTCAAGAAGGAAGTCAACGTGGCGCTGTCCAACAGCTTCGGCTTTGGCGGTACCAATGCGACGCTCGTCATGCGCAAGGTCGGCTGATTTTCCACGATTGAATTGGAGGCACATCGCGTCACTGCGATGTGCCTCTTGTTTTTGTGGCGCCGCATCGCCAACAATGCCGCCCAGCCATCAGGCTGACTCAAATCGATGACAAGACCCGGCGCCAATACGCGAACGGGCTGAGGGTGAACCAGCGCTATGAATGACCGCAAGCAAAGGCGCCGCCGCCGTTCCAGCAATGGCTTTGTCGATATTCTAAACGGCCTGCTATCGCTGCTGGTGCTTGGCCTATTGGTCGCGGGCGGCGTGGCGATTTATGGCGCGACCCATTTTTACGGCGACGGTCCGCTAACCGCCGATACCACCTTCCGCGTCGAGGCCGGTTCGGGCCTTACTTCCATCGCCCCGCGTCTCGAAGAGCAGGGACTGATTTCCAACCAATACATCTTCCAGATCGGCAGCCGCGTTTCCGAGCTGTCCGGAGCCATCAAGCAGGGCGACTTCCAGATTCCGGCAGGCGCCAGCATGGTCGATATTCTGACCGAGCTGACCACCGGCAATCCCATTCGCTACGCCGTCGTCATCCCCGAAGGCTGGACCTCGTGGGAGGCCATCCAGCGCCTAAACGACGACAGCAACATCGTCGGCGAGATCACGAGCCTTCCGGCCGAAGGCTCCATTCTGCCCGGCAGTTATGACTATGTTCCCGGCGATACCCGCCAGTCCGTGCTCGACAAGATGCAGTCGGCCATGACTACCGAGCTGGCTGCCGTCTGGGAAGGCCGCGCTGCCGACCTGCCTATCGACACCCCTGAGCAGCTTTTGGTGCTGGCCTCCATCGTCGAGAAGGAAACTGGCGTCGCCAGCGAGCGTCCGGAGGTTGCCGCGGTCTTCGTCAATCGCCTGCGTGAAGGCATGCGCCTGCAGTCCGATCCGACCATCATCTACGGCATCACCAAAGGTCAGTCGACGCTCGGCCGTGGTTTGCGCCGCTCCGAAATTGACGCTCAGACACCGTACAATACCTATCAGATCGACGGACTGCCGCCGACGCCGATCGCCAATCCGGGCATCGACGCCCTCAAGGCCGTCGCCAATCCCGATACGCACGATTATCTCTATTTCGTTGCCAAGGGTGCCTCGCCCAGCGAAGGCCATGTCTTCGCCGAAACGTATGCCGAGCATCAGAAGAATGTGGCACAATATCGCCGCATCACTGCTGAAGCCGCTCAAGCGGAAAAGGACGCCGAGGCCACCCGTCAGGAACTAGAGGCCGAACAAGCTGGCGCAGCACCGGCGCCGCAATGAGCCAGCCGCTTGCCAGCATGACCGGATATGCCCGCACCAATGGCGCGGTGCATGGGGCGTCATTTGCCTGCGAGGTCAAAACCGTCAATGGCCGCGGCCTCGATATCCGCATGCGCCTTGAGCCCGGCTTTGACACGCTAGTAAGCGACATCAGGCAGCTAATCGGCACCACGCTCACCCGATGCTCGGTCACGCTCAATCTCACAGTCTAGC
>JAQGKG010000466.1 GCA_028290245.1 Devosia sp.
CCCAGCTTGAAATCGCCGACGCGGCGGAACGGCTTGCCGGCGTCGGGCTCATGGAACAGCGACAGGCGATCGAGGATCACTTCGTCCTCCAGCACCGGGCCGAACCAAGTGGTTGCCGCCTGCATGATGTCGGCTGCGTCCTCATCGGCCAGCCGATCCGTCAGCGTCATGTGGAACTGGAATTCTTCGAATACATAGGGATAGCCATAGGCATCGAGCAGCTCGATCTGGCGCTCGCTGAGACCTTTGCCGGCACGGGCGGCGCGATCCTTGACCGTCATCGGGGCGCGGAACGGCTCGAAGTCTTCCACAGCATGGGCCGCAAAATCCTGCAGGCGGTCATGGCTGCCATCAATGACCAGGGCCAGGAAGCCATGCAGCGAGACCAGCTTGAGCTTGCCCAGGCTGAACGGCTGGTGCTTGGCGGCAAACTCGGTCAGCGCGGCGCGCAGCTGGGCTTCATCGCGGTCCTCGAACAGGGCCATCGGCGCCTTGATGGTGGCGTGGAAACCGTACCGATTGGCTGACTGGGTGAGGTTGAGCAGGCGATCGCGGTCGATGCCAGCCACCGGGCCGTCGAACAGGTCGCCGTCGGCTGCGTCGCGCCCCAGCCAGGTGGCGGCGCGCTCCCAAAGATTGCTGGTGGCGGAGGGGGCGTAATAGATCGCGAATCGTTCTGTCATCGAAACTCCTGCCCCAGCCGCTACGCATAGTGTGTGTCGGCCGTTTGACACCTGTCCATCCTGCTCCCTGCTGGCTACCCTTGCGGCAAGAGAATCGCAAGCCGAGAGAGACGATGACCCGCGCCCTGCTCGAAGAGATGTTCCATGCCGCGGTGGCGCAGGCGCAACCCGCGCTGGCAGTGATGCGTCACCTGCCGCCGAAGCCGAAGGGCCGCACCGTGGTGATCGGCGCCGGCAAGGCTTCGGCACAAATGGCGCGGGCCTTTGAGCAAGCCTGGGATGTCCCGCTGACCGGTCTGGTGGTGACGCGCTATGGCTATGCCGAGGCCTGCGAGCAGATCGAGATCGTCGAGGCGGCCCATCCGGTGCCGGACGAGGCGGGTTTTTTGGCGGCGCGTCGGATCATGGAAATGGTCTCGGGACTGTCAGCCGACGACTTGGTCGTGGCACTTATTTCGGGCGGTGGCTCGGCGCTGTTGCCGGCGCCGGCGATCGGCCTGACGCTGGATGACGAACAGGCCATCAACCGGGCATTGCTCGCCTCGGGCGCGCCGATCTCGGTGATGAACCTGCTCCGCAACCAGTTCTCGTCGATCAAAGGCGGTCGGCTGGCACGGCAATGTGCGCCGGCACGGGTGGCGACGCTGGTGGTATCGGATGTGCCCGGCGATGATCCGGCGCTGGTGGCTTCGGGGCCGACCGTACCCTTGGCGGGGACTAGGGAGCTGGCGCGAAAGTATGCCACTCTTTATCGGCTCGACCTGCCGCCACATGCGCATGCTTTGCTGGCGGGCGAGGATCATCTGGCGCCGTCGCCCGATGATGCGGCGTTTGCCGGCAATAGCGTCACCACGATTGCTTCGGCCGCTCTGTCGCTGGAGGCGGCGGCGGAACTGGCGCGCGGTCATGGTATCGAGGCGGCCATTCTCAGCGATTCCATCGAGGGCGAAAGCCGCGACGTGGCGCAGGTTCTGGCGGCCATGGCGCGCGAGATTGCCGTTCGCAACCGGCCGTTCAGCAAGCCGGTGGTGTTGCTGTCCGGCGGCGAAACCACGGTAACGCTCCGCAGCAAAGGCGGGCGCGGTGGACGGAACGCCGAGTTTCTGCTGGCCTTTGCCATTGCAGTGGAGGGCGTCGAGGGCATTTCAGCGCTGGCGGCCGATACCGATGGAATCGATGGTTCGGAAGACAATGCCGGCGCTTATGCCGATGGCACCACGGCGACACGGCTGCGCAAGGCGGGGGTAGATCCACTGGTGGCATTGGCGGCAAATGACGCATACTCGGCCTTCGCAGCCATCGGCGACCTGCTGGTCACCGGGCCGACTGGCACTAACGTGAATGACTTCCGAGCGATCTTGATCCGATAAGGAGGCCGACATGGCCAAAGCGACAGGCATAGGCGGCGTATTTTTCAGGGCGCAGGACACCGAAGCGCTGGCGCTATGGTATGAAACGCACCTGGGCATTCCGGGTTTTTGGAACCAGGAAGCGGGTATGACGGTGTTCGCGCCGTTCAAGCATGACAGCGATTATTTCGCCGCCGGCAAGCAGTGGATGATCAATTTTCGAGTCGACGATCTGGAGGCGCTGATAGTTCAACTGCGAGCGGCAGACATTGCCGTGGAAACTCGGGCTGAGTGGGATACGCCAGACACTGGCCAGTTCGCCCGCATCCATGACCCCGAGGGCAATCCGGTCGAACTCTGGCAGCCACCCACCTGACCACAGGTCGGCTCGAAGCAAAATAATCATACAAATCCTCTTGGCAGAGAGGGGCGGGCTCTGTTCTATACGGCGACTTTTGAGGGGAGCCTTTCATGGCCAAACGCAAGATTGCCGTTATCGGCGTGGGCAAGATCGCGCAGGACCAGCACCTGCCGGTGATCGATGCGTCCGACGATTTTGAACTCGCGGCGACGGTTTCGACCCGCGGCTTGGGCCACAATGGCCTGCCGGTGTTCAAGACCCCGGCGGAGCTCTATGCGGCCATGCCGGAGATCGACCTGGTCTCGATCTGCACCCCGCCCGGCATTCGCCATCAGTATGTCCGCGAGGCGCTCGACGCCGGCAAGGACGTGATGATGGAAAAACCGCCGACCACGACGATTTCAGAACTGGACGACTTGATCGCCCATGCAGCGCGGCTGGACCGCGTTTTGTACCAGACTTGGCACAGCCAGTGGAATCCGGCAGTGGATCGCACCAAGGCAATCCTCTCGGCCCAGGGCGTACGTTCAGTGCGGATCGACTGGCGCGAAAGCGTCCGCAAATGGCACCCCGGCCAGGACTGGGTCTGGGAACCCGGCGGGTTTGGCGTCTGCGATCCCGGCATCAACGCGTTCTCGATTTTCACCAAGATCATGCCGTTCCCGGTATTCGTCGAAAGCGCCAAGCTGACTTTTCCGGCAAACCGGCAGACGCCGATCGACGTCGAAATCGGTTTCAAGTCAGGGCAGTTGCACAAGCCGCAGCTATCGGCGGGCTTCAACTGGCTGGAAGAGAGCGGCGAAATCTGGACGCTGGCCATCGAGACCGGCACCGGTGACAAGCTCAAGCTGGCGGCCGGCGGCCGGCGGTTGACGATCAACGGTCAGATGGCGCTCGAGCATGGGGATGGCGAATATGCCGCCATGTATGACCATTTCGCAGATTTGCTGGAGCGGCATGAAAGCGATGTGGATGCAGCCCCGCTGCGTTTGATGAGCGATGTGTTCTTGATGGGCGCGCGGGTCAATGGGCGGGATTTCGAGTGGTAGGCCTTCTTAGTGGGTCCCCACCTCCCCCCCCCTGATAAGGGGAGGGATTCGGACGCATTCTCAGCCAGGTAGGGCCTCGCCATGGATTTACGGCGGGAGCCGAAACCATCGCGAGCTCACCAAAGCCGCAACCAAGCAGGAAGACCGAGCTGAGCACGCCGATCACTTATGAGCGGGTGCTGGCTATCCGTCTGACATTCCGAAACGCATTCAACTAACCGGCGCCATACCCGCCATGATTTTCGGAATCTGCGACGGAATTTCTCTGGCTAGATAACCCAGCAGGCCATGGTCTGCCTTGAGACGTTCGCCCGCCTCGCCATGCATGTAAACAGCCCACTGCGCTGCCAAAAGCGGATGCGCCCCTCTTGCCAATAGACCAACGATGATGCCGGCAAGGGTGTCGCCGGAGCCTGACGTTGCAAGGCCGACATTGCCATGCCGACATTCCCATATCTCGCCCTGCGGACTGGCGATGTGGGTGCAACTACCCTTCATGATAACAACCGCGCCGCTAGCCGAAGCGGCGCGCCGGGCGGCCTCGATTGGATCAGCCATGACCGCAGCTTTTGATATCCCCAGGAAGGTAGCCATTTCTCCCGCATGAGGCGTGATGACCACGCGTCCAGCGTGCCTTTTAAGGCTGGCTAGACTGTTGCGAAGGCCTGTCAAAGCTGCGGCGTCGATCACGAAGGTCGGACCATCCAGCGCCGACAATAACGCCACTGCCAGTTCCCCCGCCGCCTCATCGTCCATCATGCCTGGTCCGAGCACAACGGCGTCTTCGTCTTGAATGCAGGACAGGATCGCTTCAGAATTGTCCGGTTCTATGTCGCCGACGGGTGTCTCGCTCAGGCCAAGCACGCGCGCTTCCGGCATCGCCACTGCGAGCGCGACTGCCGTGCTCTGGACGGTCGCGATCTGTACCTTCCCGGCTCCGGCCCGCAATGCGGAGACGCCCGTCAAGAGGACCGCTCCAGGAACCTCGCGATTGCCACCGACGACGATAACCCGGCCTCGCGAATCCTTATCGGTTTCCCCTTGTGGCATCGGCAGCGGATGCTTGAGCAAGAACTCACGCGTGATAGAATGCTCGGTCATTGCGGAGCGCTCGTCATGGACGGCTCTGCCGTTACCGTCGCGCCATCCTGTTCAAGCGGAGCGACATAATTATAGCGCTTCAGGGCCAGCTCGCCGCCCCTGCGGCTGCCTTCTTTGAAATGGTATTCGGTGATCGAGCAGTTGCCGACCTCACCCTCCCGGTCGATGGCCAATATCTGTTCTTCGCTCAACCGTTCGATGAGGTATCGCAGGCACAACACAACCACCTGGTGGCTAACAATAAGCACATCTTGCCCGCCATGATGGAGGCCAATCGTGTCCATCAAACTGCGCAGCCGCAACACCACGTCGCACCAGCTCTCGCCTGCGGGCGGGCGGTGGTAGAATTTGCCCAATAGGCTGCGAAACTTTGCCTGCTCGGGAAACCGCTCCATAATGCCCGACGTGGTCAATCGGTCCAGAATGCCGAATTCCTTCTCACGAAGTCGCTCATCCACGCTGAACTCGGCGTCGGAAAAACCACCATTTTGAGAAATCAGCTGCGCCGTCTTGTGCGCCCGCGCATAGGGCGACGTAACGACGACGTTGGGCAAGCCATCGGCGGCGTTCCGCTCAAACCAGCGACCGAGCGCCACCGCTTGCGTTTCACCCCGCTCGCTCAGCGGAACATCGATGTCGCGATGATCTATATTAATCTCGGCCAGGCCCGCATCCATCGCTGCCTGACGGGCGACATTGCCGGTGCTTTCGCCGTGCCGAACAATCCACAGGCGCCGGGGCCATCTTTGTTGCATTGCAATCTCCTGAAACCGTCACCGATAACTTGCCAGCGCCAACAAGGTTCGAGCGCAATCGAGTTTTAGGGGGCAACCCTGGTAGCCTTTGGCGGTCATCTCCCGGCACCAGTGCCAACCAAGTAACCGCAGGTCACGTTGCGCTTGGAACGTTATGCACCGAACCTGATTTGGTGATCATCGCAGCAGAGCTGGAGGCAATCATGATACCAACCCGTGTTCACGGCATCTTGGACTATGTGGTCGGCGCAATCCTCATCCTGGCACCGTACCTCCTTGGGTTTGCGGATGGTACGGCAGCCCAATGGGTGCCGATGGTGCTCGGGGTTGCAGCGATCGCCTATAGCTTGGTTACCGAATACGAACTCAGTCTCGCGAAACTGCTTCCCCTCTGGGTGCATCTAGGGCTCGACATTGCCAGTGGCGTGTTGCTCGCGGCGTCGCCTTGGCTGTTCGGTTTTGCCGATCGGATTTGGTGGCCGCATGTCCTGTTCGGGGCCATTGAAATCATCGTTCCCCTGCTTACGAGCCGGCATCCGTTTCAACCAGGGCACGCCTGAGATGCACTGCCGGTGGTCCCTAGTAGAGAAACGCCTGGAGCGAAGCCCATTGTTGGAATGGAAAGATAAGCCTTTAGGCTCCTTGGCGATGGACCTTTTCGGGCGGCGAGGCGTTAGCGAAACCAGAATGAAGGAGATGTTAAATGCCTAAACTTGAACAGGCCGGTGTCGCTCAACCAAATGAGATCGAACAGGCTGAGAATTCGGTGCAGCAACAGCCGAGCGAGAAGCCAGACCAAACGAAGCCAAAACCAAAAGACGATGAGGATCTTCCGGGGGCAGATGGTCCTTCGTCGGCCGGCGCCAACGAAGACACATACGACTAGCCTACTAGACACACGATATTTCAAACGCCTGCGCACTGGATTCAACAAGAGCGGACGGCAAAATGACCTTCGGACTAACTGCCGAAATCCTGGCCAGAATTCAGTTCGCGTTCACCGTCTCGTTCCACTTCATTTTTCCCGCCTTTTCCATTGGCACCGCGAGCTTTCTCGCTGTCCTCAATGCGCTGTGGCTGTGGAAACGCGACCCGGTTTATCTGAGCCTGTTCGAATACTGGAAAACCATCTTTGCCATCACCTTCGGCATGGGCGTCGTTTCCGGTATCGTGATGAGCTACCAGTTCGGCACTAACTGGTCGGCTTTTTCCGAACGCGCCGGTGCGGTGGTCGGCCCGTTGATGGGCTATGAGGTGCTGACCGCGTTCTTTCTCGAGGCGGGTTTTCTGGGCATTGCGCTGTTCGGTCGCAAACGCGTTGGCGACAAATTGCACATGTTTGCGGTCGCCATGGTCGCGATCGGCACGTTGATCTCGGCAACCTGGATCACTTCCGCCAATAGTTGGATGCAGACGCCGGCGGGCTACAGCATCGACCAGAACGGCGCCTTCGTTCCGGAGGACTGGTGGGCAATCATCTTCAATCCATCTTTCCCATACCGGATGACCCACACCGTCCTCGCGGCTTTTCTGACGACGGCATTTGCGGTTGGCGGTGTCGGCGCCTGGCACCTGCTGCGGGATCGCACCAATCGCCAGGCTCAAATCATGTTTTCCATGGCGATGTGGATGGCGGCCCTGGTGACGCCGATCCAGATTTTCGTTGGAGACCTGCACGGGGGCAATACGCTGGAACACCAGCCTGCAAAGATCGCGGCCATTGAGGGGCATTACGAAACCCATACCGATGGTGCGCCCCTTATCCTGTTCGGCATTCCCGATGACGACGCTGAAACCACGCATTTCGCGGTTGAAATTCCCAAGCTGGGCTCGCTCATCCTCACGCACAAACTCGACGGCGAGGTAAAGGGCCTCAAGGAATGGGCACGCGAAGACCGGCCGCCGGCTCTGATCCCGTTCTTCACGTTTCGCATCATGGTCGGTATCGGATTGCTGATGCTGAGTGTCGGGGCATGGTCATTATGGGCGCGATGGAGGCGCAAGCTCTTCACCAGCACGTGGCTGCATCGGGCGG
>JAQGKG010000237.1 GCA_028290245.1 Devosia sp.
TCTTCAACCGGGTCCCGCACATGAACCCGGCAAGATCTCTGATCACCGGCGTCATCTGCGGCGTCCGCATCGAGGAGATCGAAGAACCCACCATGCGCGACATTCGCTACCTCGATAAACTGATCGACGAACTAGCCAAAGGCCGACCTATGCAAAAGATCCTACGACAAGCGCAGAGCTAGCCCGGCCTCTGCGTCACCACTCGTCTCGAGTGGCCTCCCGAGGCTTGCCATTGGCCGCAATTCGCCCAACTAGGTCCGCTAGCGCGGTAAATTCAGAAACCTCGAGGCCGGTACTCTTGTCCGCTGTCCCCAGCCGGCCGGTACACACCGACTTGAAGCCTAGCTTCTGCGCCTCGCGAAGCCGGATGGACCCATGCGCCACCGGCCGAATGCCGCCTGCCAGCGAGATTTCGCCAAAATATACCGAATCCTTAGGTAGGGGCGAACCGGTCAGCGACGAGATCAATGCCGCGGCTACTGCAAGGTCCGCTGCCGGCTCATTGATCTTCAGGCCGCCCGCCACAGTAAGATAAATGTCATTAGCGCCAATCCGCACTCCGCAGCGCGTTTCTAGGACCGCCAGCACCATCGAAAGCCGCGACGAATCCCAACCAACAACGGCGCGCCGCGGCGTTCCGAGCGGGGAGGGGGCGACCAGCGCCTGGATTTCGATCAACAGCGGCCGTGTGCCCTCCATGCCGGCAAACACTGCTGAGCCGGTGGCATCGTCATCACGTTGGTCGAGGAACAAGGCGGAGGGGTTGAGCACCTGCTCCAGGCCCAGTTCGGTCATCGCGAACACGCCGATCTCGTCGGTCGCGCCATAGCGATTCTTTACTGCCCGCAAAATGCGGAACGTGTGGCTGGCATCGCCCTCGAAATACAGCACCGCATCGACCATGTGCTCGACCACGCGAGGACCAGCAATCTGCCCATCCTTGGTCACGTGCCCCACCAGCACCACAGCCGCACCGCTCTTCTTGGCGAAGCGCGTCAGCGCCTGCGCCGAGGTTCGCACCTGAGTCACAGTGCCGGGGGAACTATCGACGCGGTCGGTCCACAGCGTCTGGATGGAGTCGATGATAACGAGGTCCGGGACAGGGCCATTTTCCAGCGTCGCGAGGATGATCTCGACATTGGTTTCAGCGGCCAGCATCACATTGGCCTCGCCCAGCCCCAAGCGTTGCGCCCGCAGCCTCACCTGCGCCACGGCCTCTTCCCCCGAGACATAGATGACGCGCTTGCCGCGATTGGCCAGTGCCGCCGCCGACTGCAGCAGCAGCGTCGATTTGCCGATGCCCGGATCTCCACCCACCAGTAGCGCCGAGCCCTTGACGAACCCGCCCCCGGTTACACGATCAAGCTCGGCCATGCCGGTCACGACGCGCGCCGCGCTCTCGGTTTCGCCCGACAGCGGCACGAGATTAGTCGCCCGTCCGCCGGCCTTGGCAGACTTCGGACCAGCGCCCACGCCGCTATCGGTCAATTCCTCGACAATGGTGTTCCAGTCGCCGCAGGCATCGCATCGCCCCTGCCAGCGAGACGTCACCGCGCCACAGGCTTGGCACACAAAGGAAGAACGGGATTTTGCCACACGGATACTCGACGTTGGATCGTCTCTTTGTGTAGCCGAGCCAAATCGCGATCACAAGAACAAAAAGAGAACTAACCGCTGCCTGCGATTAGCCGGGCAGGTTGCCGTCGCCGATATAGTTGCGGCTGTAGCGGCCCTTGAGCGAGGTCAGGATTTCGTAGCCGACGGTGCCGCCAGCGTCGCCCTGGTCATCGGCATCCAGCATATTGCCGAGCACTTCGGCACCTTCGCCGGGGCTCGGAATGTCGGTGCCAAGTTCGGTGATATCCACCGTGATCTGGTCCATCGAAACCTTACCAATCACCGGACACACCTTGCCGCGAATGACTACCTTGCCGCCAGGCCGCGTATTGCTGGCCGAGAGCGAGCGCAGGTAACCATCGGCGTAGCCATGCGAAATCACCGCCAACCGGCTGTCGCGTGACAATGAATGACTGGCGCCATAGCCCACGCTCTCGCCTGTACGCGCTTCCTTAACCTGCAAAATCGGCACGTGCAGCGTCACCACCGGCGCCATCGGGTTCTTGCGCCCCGTTACCGCCCGCCCGCCATAAAGCGCAATGCCGGGCCGCACCATCTGGAAATGATAGTCGCGCCCCGTCATCAAGCCGGCCGAATTGGCCAGCGATGCGGGCACGCCGGGAAACTGCGTCATCACCGAGCCGAACAGCGCCAGTTGGGTGCGGTTCTTCTCATGGTTCGGTTGATCGGCACAGGCCAGGTGGCTCATGATCATCTGCGGCGCATAGCCAAGTGCCTGCAGCCGATCGCGCACCACGCTCGCCTCGTTGAGACGGAAGCCGAGCCGGTTCATCCCAGTGTCGAAATGCAGCGCCGACGGATAGGCCTCGTTACGTTCGAGGCACTTGGCCAGCCATTCCTCAAGCATGGCCATCGATGACAGCACCGGCATCAGGTTCTGCCGCACATAAAGGTTGGCAGCGCCCGGATACAACCCGTTGAGAATGAAAATATGCGCATCCGGCACCGCCGCGCGCACCGCCATGCCCTCATCCACCGTGGCGGTAAAAAAGAACCGCGCGCCCGCCGCATGCAGCGCTTTGCTGGCCATGGTGATGCCGGTGCCATAGGCGTCGGCCTTGACCACGGCGCCCGTCAGCGCGCCGGCGCTGACCTTGTCGAGGGCCCGCCAGTTCCGGGCCAGAGCCCCAAGATCGATACTGAGTTGCCCCCCAAGGCCCGACGTCAGCGCCATGCCTATTCCATA
Source organism: Devosia sp. (assembly GCA_028290245.1). Taxonomy (GTDB): domain Bacteria; phylum Pseudomonadota; class Alphaproteobacteria; order Rhizobiales; family Devosiaceae; genus Devosia. Next base: position 2,825 of record JAQGKG010000237.1, read on the forward strand.
CGCTCGGGCAGATAGTCGGCGCGTGCCAGATTGCCGAAGCGCGTAAACTGCGCCTCAAAGCTTAGCTGCACTGTGCCGGTAGGGCCGTGGCGCTGCTTGGCGATAATAACTTCAGCCTTGCCGTGCACCTTTTCCATTTCCCCTTGCCAGGCCAGATGCTCTGGCGAGCCCTCTTTGGGCTCCTTGTTCTTGAGGTAATATTCTTCGCGATACACGAACATCACCACGTCGGCGTCCTGCTCGATAGAACCCGATTCGCGCAAATCCGCCAGTTGCGGATGCTTGTCGTCACGCGATTCCACCTGACGCGACAGCTGCGACAGCGCGATAACCGGAATTTCCAGCTCCTTGGCCAACGCCTTGAGCGTGGTCGTGATTTCGGTCAGCTCCTGCACACGGTTCTGGCTCGATGCCTTGGACGAACCGGTCAACAGCTGCAAATAGTCGACGATCAGGCAATCGAGGCCCTTCTGTCGCTTCAGCCGGCGCGCCCGCGCCGCAAGCTGCGCCACGCTGATGCCGCCGGTATCGTCGATGAATAGCGGCAGCTTGCTCATCATGTTCGACACGTCCACCAGCTTAGAAAACTGGGTGTCGTGGATGCGGCCGCGGCGAATGTCGGATGAAGAAATCTCGGCCTGCTCGGCGAGAATACGCGTTGCCAGCTGTTCCGAGCTCATTTCGAGACTGAAAAAGCCAACCGTGCCGCCATTGGTGGTCTTCTGGTTTCCATCGGGCAGCACTTCACTGCGATATGCCTTGGCGATATTGAAGGCGATGTTGGTCACCAGCGACGTCTTGCCCATCGCTGGGCGGCCGGCAATAATGATCAAGTCGGACTTCTGCAGTCCACCCATCTGACGATCGAGGTCATCAAGGCCCGTCGCCACGCCCGAAAGCCCGCCATCGCGCTGATAGGCTTCGCCGGCCATCTGGATCGAGGCGCTGAGGGCGCTGGAAAAATTCTGGAAGCCGCCGTCGTAGCGACCCTTTTCGGCAAGCTGGAACAATTCGCCTTCGACTTTTTCGATCTGCTTGTTCGGCGTCATTTCGACGTCCGACTCATAAGCCACCTGCACCATTTCCTCGCCAACGAGGATCAGGTTGCGGCGTATCGCCAGGTCATAGATCGCCTGCCCATAATCGGCGGCGTTCAGAACCGTGGTCGCCTCGGCCGCGAGACGCGCCAGATATTGCGCCATGGTGATGTCCGGCAGCAACTGATCGGGCAGGTGGGTCTTGATCGTGGTCGGGTCGGCCGACTTGCCGGCGCGGATAATCTTGCCGGCGAGCTCATAGATATCGCGATGTACCGGCTCATAAAAATGCGTCGGCTCAAGGAAATCCGAGACCCGGTAGAAAGCGTCATTATTGATCAGGATCGCGCCCAGCAGGGCTTGCTCCGCCTCCACATTGTGGGGCGCCAAACGGAATGACTTGTCTTCGGCCGGATGGAGCCGCGCGATCTCTGCCATGGTGCCTCTAAGGAGTGTTAACCTTTCTTAACCACGCGGTGCGGGTCAGAGTCTCGACCTACCAAGGCGAGGGTTAACGACTCTATTCACGCACTGTTAACACTGTGAACAACGGGGATTGTGACCGTCGTGTGTTGCATATGAGCAAGGCAGCACAAAGGCATGTGCAGCGAGTCGTGACGCGTAACCTGGCCTAAAAACAAAGAGGCCGGGCACTGGGCCCGGCCTCTTCGAAACTTTGCAGAAGCTTAGCGGGGATCGTCGTCGAAACGGTCGTCCTGCTTCGCGTCCTTCTGGCCGGCAGCGAAGTCGCCATTGTCGTCGTCTTCATAGACGGTGAGCGTAACGTCTTCACCAGCAGACTGGCGCGATGCTTCGTCGACCGAGCGAGCAACGTTGACTGTGATCGATACGGCGACTTCGGCATGCAGGTTGAGCGCAACAGTGTGCACGCCAACCGACTTGATCGGGTCTGCCAGGTCGACCTGCGAACGCTGGATGGTGAAACCATCAGCGGCGAGGGCTTCCACGACGTCGCGCGATGCAACCGAACCATACAACTGGCCGGTTTCGCCAGCCTGGCGGATGATCACGACTTCGCGGCCGTTGAGGCCTTCGGCAATGCCGGCAGCCGCAGTCTTGCGGTCGTCGTTGCGCTTCTCGATGTGAGCGCGCTCGCCTTCGAACTTCTGGCGGTTCGCAGCAGTGGCGCGGAGCGCCTTGCCCTGCGGCAGCAGGAAGTTACGAGCGTAGCCGTCCTTGACGGAAACTTCGTCGCCGATCGAACCAGTGCGGCCGATACGCTCGAGGAGAATGACTTTCATTTGGGTATTCCTTGTAGCTGTCCCGTCGAACTGACGGTTAGGAGCCCGGACCATTCCGTTACCCCAGCGATGCGTCTCAGAGACGCGGCCCACCCTCACGAGGGTAGGCCAGTAGCCTGAAACTTACGCCCGTGATGGGCACAAGTAGGCCAATCAGAAAGTCGTTGGGTTGGATGAGATAGTGGTGGTTCGCGAGAACCGGAGCGGAGCGTACTGAAGTACGTGAGCACCGGAAGCGCAGCGAACCGCCGCTAGATCGCCAGCCCAGCGAACTTACTGGACTGCGTAGGGCATGATGCCGATGAAGCGGGCGCGCTTGATCGCCTGAGCCAGTTCGCGCTGCTTCTTGGCAGAAACGGCGGTGATGCGGCTTGGAACGATTTTGCCACGCTCGGAAACGTAGCGGCTCAGCAGACGCACGTCCTTGTAGTCGATCTTTGGCGCGCCTTCACCCGAGAACGGGCAAGTCTTGCGGCGACGCTGGAAAGGACGGCGGGCCTGGGCGGTTGTAAGGTCTTTGATTGCCATAGCTGTTCAGTCCTTCAATTAAAACCGGCGCGGACGGCGTTCGCCGCCGAAGCCACCACGATCGTTGCCGCGGTCGGGACGACCACCACGTTCGCCATCACGATCGTCACGATCGCGCTTCTGCATCATTGCAGACGGGCCTTCTTCAAGCTCGTCCACGCGGACGGTCATGAAGCGCAGGATGTCTTCGTTGATGCGCATCTGGCGTTCCATCTCGGCAACAGCGGCAGGCGCTGCTTCGATGTTCAGCAAGGTGTAGTGCGCCTTGCGGTTCTTGCGGATGCGGTAGGAGAGACCCTTGAGGCCCCAATATTCATTCTTGGTGACCTTGCCGCCGCCGGTAGCGAGGATTTCGGTCAGAGCGGTGGTAAGCTCTTCGACCTGCTGCTGGGAAACGTCCTGGCGAGCCATGTAGATATGTTCGTAGAGGGCCATTAATGCGCCTTCCTTTGTGGTTTTAAACACAGCAATTGCCTGGCGCGGAGCCTCCTTGACACCGGAAAGGGCATCAAAGCAGTCGTGCAAAGAGCGGGAACACGGGAGGCCGGACTTGCGCCCTATCCGCCATTCTTTCAAATGACAAACCCTCCGTTCAGCCCCCGGCCAAACGAATTACTGCGGCGGCTATAGGGGAACAACACGCCCGAAGCAAGGCAAAACCGGCCCACTGACCCACCCCGGCCTTGACTCCGCCACACACTCCCGCTCAAACGCGGCGCAACTGGACATCCGCCCTGCGGATTGTCTAACTGAGCCAAAGAGGGCCTCTCATGACCAAGCGCGCATTCACTTTTCCGGGGCAGGGCAGCCAGTCTGTCGGCATGGGCAAGGACCTTGCGGCCGCCTATCCCGAAGCTCGTGCGGTGTACCAGGAAGTCGATGAGGCGCTCGGCCAGCGCCTGTCCGCCATCATGTTCGAAGGCTCCGACGATATTCTGCGCCTAACCGAAAACGCACAACCGGCCCTGATGGCCGTCAGCATGGCGATCATTCGCGTGCTGGAATCCAAGGGCGTCCGCCTTGCCGATCATGCGGCCTATGTGGCCGGCCATTCACTTGGCGAATATTCGGCGCTCGCTGCTGCCGGTACATTTACGCTCGCCGACACCGCCCGCCTGCTCAGGACGCGCGGCCAGGCCATGCAAAAGGCTGTTCCTGTCGGGCACGGCACCATGGCGGCCCTGCTGGGTCTCGATCTGGAAACAGCACGCGAAGTCGCCGCCGAAGCCGCTCAAGGCGATGTCTGCGATGTCGCTAACGACAATGCTCCCGGCCAGGTCGTCGTCTCCGGCGCCACTGCAGCCGTTGAGCGCGCCGTCGAAATCGCCAAGGCCAAGGGCGCCAAGCGCGCTTTGCTGCTGCCGGTCTCCGCACCATTCCATTGCGCGCTGATGCAGCCCGCCGCCGATGCCATGGCTGCGGCCCTCGCTGAAGTCGCCATGAACGCGCCGGTCGTGCCGCTGGTCGCCAATGTGCTGGCCGCGCCTATTTCCGACCCCGCCGAAATTCGCCAGCGTCTGGTGGAACAGGTCACCGGCGTCGTCCGCTGGACCGAAACCGTCACCTGGCTCACCGGCCCCGGCAGTGTCACCCATCTCACCGAACTGGGCACCGGCAAGGTGCTGACCGGCCTCGCCAAGCGCATCAATGCCGAAGCCGTGGCCAACGCCGTTGGCTCGCCCGCCGATATCGAAGCCTTCGTCGCTGAACTGACCGCATAACTTGAATCAAGCCGTGAAGCGCTTGAATCTATTGCTCCGCAAGGGAGGACTAAATGTTTGATCTAACTGGCAAACGCGCTCTGGTGACTGGCGCCAGCGGCGGCATCGGGCGCGAAATCGCCAAGGCACTCGCTGCGGCCGGGGCCACTGTTGCCCTGTCCGGAACTCGCGTCGGAGCGCTGGAAGATACCGCCAAGGAAATCGGCAAGGATTGCCCGATCCTGCCGGCAAACCTCAGCAAGCTCGATGAAGTCGATAAGCTCGTCCCAGCCGCAGAAGCCGCCATGGGTGGCCTCGATATTCTGGTCAACAACGCCGGCATGACCCGCGATAACCTCTTCATGCGCATGAAGGACGAGGAGTGGGACGAGGTCATCGCCGTTAATCTCACAGCCGCCTTTCACCTCAACCGCGCAGTCCTGCGTGGCATGATGAAGCAGCGCTTCGGTCGCATCATCGGCATTTCATCGGTGGTCGGCGTAATGGGAAATCCGGGGCAGGGCAACTATGCCGCGTCCAAGGCCGGTATGGTGGG
>JAQGKG010000243.1 GCA_028290245.1 Devosia sp.
GGCGGGCAAGCAGCCATCGCCGCAGAGGTGCCAAGCAGCAGGAAGGCGATAAATGCATTTAAGACCGGTTTCATCCGTCGATGGGACGCCAACCGGGCCATGGATGCAAATCAGAATCGCGCCATCCGCCCCGTTACCGGCCACCCATGCGCGCTTGCCATTGACCCCGCACCTCGCATTTGATTGAAGTCTGCCAACCTGTTCATCCGGCCCGCCAAGTCATCTGCCTGGCGGGTCAATGCTGTTGCGAGTGACCTATGCTTGAAAAGTCCTATGAGCCGAGCGCTGTCGAAGACCGCGTCTATGCCGACTGGCTCAAGGCCAATGCCTTTGCCGCCGGGGCAGGGGCAGCGCCCGGTGCCGAGACTTTCACCATCGTCATTCCGCCGCCCAACGTCACCGGCTCGCTCCACATCGGCCACGCGCTGAACAACACGATCCAGGACATCCTGGTTCGCTTCAACCGCATGCTGAAAAAGGACGTGCTGTGGCAGCCCGGCACCGACCACGCCGGCATCGCCACCCAGATGATCGTCGAGCGCCAGTTGGCCGAGCGCCAGCAGCCGGGTCGCCGCGACATGGGCCGCGAGAAGTTCGTCGAACGCATCTGGGAATGGAAAGCCGAAAGCGGCGGCACCATCATGAACCAGCTCAAGCGCTTGGGCGCTTCGGCTGATTTCTCGCGCGAACGCTTCACCATGGGTGAAAACGGCGCCGCCGACGACCAGATGGTCCAGGCCGTCACCAAGGTCTTCGTCGAGCTGCACAACCGCGGCCTGATCTATCGCGCCAAGCGCCTGGTCAACTGGCACCCGGGCCTTGAAACAGCCATTTCCGACCTCGAAGTGGAAAACATCGAGATCAAGGGCCACATGTGGCACCTGCGCTATCCGCTGGCCGATGGCGTCACCTACCAGTTCCCCATCGCCCACGATGAGGACGGCAAGCCCACCGAATACGAGACGCGCGACTACATCGTCGTCGCCACTACGCGCCCCGAAACCATGCTCGGCGACTCGGGCATTGCCGTGCATCCGACCGACGAGCGCTATGCTCCGCTGGTCGGCAAGTTCGTCGATCTGCCACTGGTCGGCCGCCGCATTCCCATCGTCGCAGACGAATATGCCGACCCGACCCTTGGCACCGGCGCCGTCAAGATCACGCCCGCCCACGATTTCAACGACTTCGAAGTCGGCGTCCGTAACAGCCTCGAACAGATCAACGTGTTCACCACCAATGGCAAGATCGTCTCGGATGAGTTCATCCCCGGCGCTTATCGTGGCCTCGATCGCTTCGCTGCCCGCAAGGCTATCGTTGATGACCTGACGGCCCTCGCTGAGGAAGACGCCACCCGTGGCCTCGATCATATCGAAGACAAGAAGATCATGGTGCCGCATGACGAGAAGAGCAAACTCGTCGTCATCGAGCCCTTCCTGACCGACCAGTGGTGGGTCAAGGCCGACGTGCTGGCCCAGCCCGCCATGGCCGCCGTCCGCGAAGGCCGCACCAAGTTCGTGCCACAGCAGTACGAGAACACCTATTTCGCCTGGCTCGAAAACATCAAGCCATGGTGCATTTCGCGTCAGCTTTGGTGGGGTCATCAAATCCCGGCCTGGTACGGCCCGGATAACCACGCCTTCGTCGCCTATGACGAAGCCGAGGCCCAGAAGCAGGCCGACGCGCATTACATGCAGCCGACCCAGATTCGGCGCGACGAAGACGTGCTCGATACCTGGTTCTCGTCCGCCCTCTGGCCGTTCTCCACTCTCGGCTGGCCGAATGACACGGCAGAGCTTCGCCGCTACTATCCCACCGACGTCCTCGTCACCGGCTTCGACATCATCTTCTTCTGGGTTGCCCGGATGATGATGATGGGCCTCGAGTTCCTCGACGAGGAGCCCTTCCATACGGTCTACATGCACGCCCTGGTCCGCGACGAGAAGGGCCAGAAGATGAGCAAGACCAAGGGAAACGTCATCGACCCGCTGGCGCTGATCGACGAATACGGCGCGGATGCCACCCGCTTTACGCTGGCTGCCATGGCCGCGCAGGGCCGCGATCTCAAGCTGTCCCTTCAGCGTGTTGAGGGCTATCGCAACTTCGTCACCAAGATCTGGAACGCCGCCCGCTTCCTCGAAATGAATGAGTGCCGCCGCGTCGAGGGCTATGACCCGCGCGACAGCAAGCTGCCGCTCAACCGCTGGATCGTCGGTGCCACGGCACGCGGCGCCGCCGCCGTCACCCAGGGCATCGTCGACTACAAGTTCAACGAAGCCGCCAACTCGGCCTATGACTTCGTCTGGGGCACGTTCTGCGACTGGTATGTCGAATTCGCCAAGCCGGTCTTCATGGGCGCCGACGAAGCCGCCAAGGCCGAAACTCGCGCCACCGCTGCCTGGGCACTCGACCAAATCCTAACCATCCTCCACCCCTTCATGCCCTTCGTCACCGAAGAGCTGTGGGCCGAGACCGGCAAGTTCGGTACGCCGCGCAGCTCGATGCTGATCCTCACCCAATGGCCGGACCTGGCTGACTTGGAAGACCCCGAAGCCGATGCCGAGCTCAACTGGCTAATCGACGTCATCACCAACGTCCGCTCGGTGCGCAGTGAGATGAACGTCCCCGCCGGCGTCAAGCTGCCCATCGTCGTGGTTGGGGCAGGGGACGTGACCCTGCGCCGCCTCGTCGCCGGCACCTCGCTGATCACCCGCCTCGCCCGCCTTGAGGAAATATCGCCGCAATCAACCGTCCCCGGCGAATCGGCGCAGTTCGTCGTCGGCGAAGCCACCTGGGCACTCCCTCTCGCTGGCGTCATCGACATCGCGGCCGAAAAAATTCGCCTCGAAAAGGAAGTCGGCAAGCTCGACGCCGAAATCAGCCAGATCGACAAGAAGCTCGGCAACGAGCAATTCGTCGCCAAGGCACCCCCCGAAGTGATCGAAGAACAAAAGGCCCGTCGTGAAGCCGCCATCGAACGGCGTCACTACATCCTCGAAGCGCTCAAGCGCCTGAGCTAGGACCTGTTATGGACGACATCATTCCCCGCGAGCCCCCCGCCCGTCACGTCGCCAATGGCATGGTCGGCGTCGGGGCGGTCCTGGTGTTTGACGGCAAAGGCGGCGTGGTTCGCCACGAGCCGACCGCCGAAGAACCCAAAGTGCCCGCCCGCGGCTTCAAGCTGGTCTGCGGCAATTCCAAAGCGCCCGAATTCAAGGTCTGGCTCAAGCAGGAGTTGGGAGAATTCAACGCCGACCTGCTGACGGTGCCGAGCACCCGTTCGCGCTGCACAGTCATCGAGGATCGCGCCATGGTGATGATGCGGGTCGCGCGGCCCGGCGCCGAACCGCATGACATAGGCCGTCAATTGCTGACGCTGTGGATCGAGAAGGGGCGCGTCATCATCGCGTCCGAGCTCAACATTCTCGATTTTCTTGGACTGACCAAGTGGGAGAGCTCCCACCACGCACCAGTGTCGCCGGCCGATCTCGTCGCCCGCCTCGGCCTGCGGGCCGCAGATCGGCTTGAACCGCTCGTTGAAATGCTTGGGGATCGTCTCGATAGCATCGAAGAAGCGTTGATCGTCCAAAACAATACCAAAATGAACAGCCGCCTCGCCGAGCTGCGCCGCACTCTGATCAGCTTCCGTCGCATCGTCTGGCCGCAGCGCGACGTCCTCAACACGCTCGAGATCGAAGACCTTTCTCACTTCACAGCCCGTGACCGCCTACGCCTGCGCGAAGCCTCGGCTCGCTCAGCCCGCATCGGCGATGAGCTTCAGGCCCTCTCCGAGCGCGCCGTGCTGGTACACGAACAGATCATCGACGCCCGTGCCGAACAGATGAACCGCACCATGCTGATCCTCGCCGCCGTTACCGTGGTTTTCATGCCGCTAACCCTGCTGACCGGCGCCCTCGGTATGAACGTTTCCGGCATCCCCTTTGCCGACAATCCACATGCGTTCTGGACAGTGTGCCTGGCGCTATTTTTGCTCTCACTCGGCATAGTCTGGTGGATGCGCGGCCAGCGGTGGCTGTAGAAAACAGGAAGAATACCCCACCTAGCCTCCCCCTGAAAAGGGGGAGGAATCCTATCGAGTTTTGGGGCACGATATCAGCCGATCACCAGCCGGATTCCTCCCCCTCAGGGGGAGGCTAGGTGGGGGTGCCCAACAAAGACTCTCCCCCTAAATCCGCCCCGAAACTCGATGCAGCCCGGCGTAAATACCATCCGCCGCCATCAACGCATCATGCGTGCCTTCCTCACCCACCCCCTCCGGCGTCAGCACCACGATCCGGTCAGCATGCCGCACGGTCGATAGCCGATGCGCGATGACGATCGTCGTTCGCCCCTTGGCCAGGCTCAGCAGCACCTGCTGCACCGCCCGCTCGCTTTCATTGTCCAGCGCACTGGTCGCCTCATCAAAAATTAGCATCGCCGGGTTCTTGAGAAATGCTCGGGCAATGGTTAGCCGCTGCTTCTGCCCACCCGATAGCTTCACGCCGCGCTGGCCGATGTTCGACTGATATCCCTCGGGCAATGCCATGATGAACTCATGCGCATTGGCCGCCCGCGCCGCCGCCACGATTTCGCCCTCGCTCGCCTCCGGTCGCCCATAACGCAGGTTGTCCTCGACCGTGCCGCCGAACAGATACACATCCTGCTGCACCACGCCGACGCTGCGCCGCAGCGACGCCAGCGTCACATCCCGCACATCCCTGCCATCCACGGTGATAGCGCCCGCGGTCACGTTATAAAACCGCGGGATCAGCGCACACAGCGTGCTCTTACCCACCCCCGACGAGCCAACCAGCGCCACAAACTCGCCCGGTGCGATATCCAGCGACAGCCGACTAAACACCGGCGCAGAACCCTCGCCATAGCCAAAACTGACATCACGAAAGCTGATGGCGCCCCTGACCGCGCCGATGTCCACCGCACCCGCCCGGTCGGCGATGTCCGGCGCCTCTTCCAGCAACTCCATGGCACGCACGAACCCGGTGGCGCCCTCCTGCCAAAGCCGGATAAAATTATCCAGCCGCCGAACCGGATCGACCAGCACCCCAACGCAAAGCAGAAATGTCAGCATCTCGGCGACCGTCAGCTCGCCACTGAGAATGCGGATCGCTCCCGCAACGATCACCATGATTGTTACCAGTTGCGCAAAGCCGTCCATTCCGACCCAAAGCAGCGCCTCGCTCCGATAGCCGGCAGCGCGGCTACGGAAGAAGTTCTGGTTCTCGGCCTCGAAGCGGCGCAATTCCTCTGCCTCATTGGCAAATGACTGCACCACGCGAATGCCGCCAAGCGCGTCTTCGACGCGCTCGTTGACCGCCGCGATATGCTCCTTGCTGGTCTTGAGCGCTACACTCATCCGGCCATTGAAATGGCTCGCATAGAGCACCGCAAACGGCACCAGAACCGCGATCAGCCCAGCCAGCACCGGGTCAATAATGGTCAGCACCGCCATGGCGCCGCCAAATTTCAACACGCTGATGGCGATGTCTTCGGGTCCGTGATGAAACAACTCGCCCAGCCACAGCGAGTCATTGCTGATCCGGCTCATCAATTGCCCGACGCGCTGCCGGTCATAAAAGCCGAACGATAGCTTTTGGCAGTGCTCGAACAACTCCTTGCGGACATCTGCCTCGATGCGCGCGCCCATCACATGGCCCTGGTAGTCGACGAAATAGGTCGCCAACGCTTGCACGAGAAACACGCCGAGCATGAGCCCGCCCATGCTCAGGATTTGCAATAGGGCGTCGTTGGCCTGGGCAAGTTCAGGCAGCCGCGTCGTGATGTAGCTGGCGCAGAGCGGCAGGGCGATGGCGCTGGCCGCCACCAAGACGGCACAGCAAAGGTCGGCTACCAGCAGCGGCACATAGGGACGGTAGTAGCCGATGAACTTACGCGCTCGTGCGGCAGATCGAGCGGGGTCGCTCTGGCCTTTGGTCAGTCTTGCGAGAAGTTTGTAGAAGAAATGGCTACGGCCTGCGTCGCTGCGCAGCTCCGGCGACGAATTTTCCGAATGCATGATTGATCAGGTCCTGATGAGGATTTGTTTTCATCGTCCTGGACAGGGCTTTCATCATGCACTCCTCGGTTTGAAATCTGCGAACACTATGCTTGTACGAGGATCGACGCACAACCACATGTGTACGACAGGTATCGCGCTGTGCTGATTCAGCAACAGCGCCTGTGAATCCATTTTGCCCTCGTGCTCGGCAACACTTTGGCGATGTTTGTCGCCACAATCTCACCCTAAACGAGACGGCATAGGCATCTGGGGGCGGATGACCTGTGAGCAGCGTGGAAACCCGCGCGCTTGCATGTTTTTCTTCCCAAAGCCTGAGCCGACAACGTGGCCGATCTGGTCGTGCGATCTCGGCGCGGTGAAGCGACGACGTGACAATACCTTCCAAGCGCCACGCGCTTGGCGGAATCCGGTCACAAACGGAGTTTACCGAAAGATTAACGGATGCTTTCCGGGACCTAACCTCCTGATAGGCACCAAAAACGATCGAGAGGCCTGAACGGGCCTCGGAACAAGGTTCGTCCGCAAGAATGCGGGCAAGAAGGAGCAAAATGCGGACCATTAGG
>JAQGKG010000469.1 GCA_028290245.1 Devosia sp.
AATGGACCCGCTGGGTGGTGACGGTCATCGGGATTTTCTATTTGGCCCGCGGCATAGCCTTGCTGATCTGACGCCGATGGCTATGGTGCCGGTGGGAGACGACATGGCACCTTTCGACAGCGTCACGGCGCGCCTCATATTGCTATTGGCCGAGACCGGCTCCATTGGCCGCGCTGCCGAACGCGAGGGTATCGCCTCGTCCGCCGTCAGCCGGCGCGTCTCCGATCTTGAAAGCCGCCTCGGCGTCGTGCTGTTCGATCGGTCGGCCCACGGCGTCAAACTGACCAGTGCCGGCGAAGCCTATGCGCAAGGTTGCCGGCTGGTGCTGCGCGCCATTGCCGACCTCGATGTGGTGATGGCCGATTTTGGCGACGGTCTGCGTGGCAGCCTGCGCCTCGCCTGCACCGGGTCGGCGCTCACCGGTCGCCTGCCGGAACTGCTGGCGCTCTATGCAAAAAAGCATACAGGTATCGCGCTCGATATCCAGGAAATGATGGCCGCCAAGGCGCTGCTGGCGCTGGACGAGGGCAGGGCGGATGTCGCCATTGTATCGGACAATTACGATTTCAACCGCTTCGAAATCAAACCCTTCGAGGATGACCGCGTCTGGGTGCTGGCGCCGCCGGACCACCCGCTGGCCGCCAGCATCGAGCCGCGCAAGGACATCGCCTTTGCCCAGGTCCTCGATCACCCCGTCGTCGGCATCCACCAGGTCGGCTCGCTCAACCGCCTGCTGGGCGAAGCCGCCGAGACAGCCGGCAAGCCGCTGGTCGAAAGCGTCCGCGTCGAGAGTTTCCCCGCCCTGGTGCGCATGGTCGAAGCCGGTTTCGGCATCGGATTCCTGCGCTCCACAAGCCTTCATCTCCTCGCCGGCACCGACCTGGTTTGCGCCCCGCTCGCCGAACCCTGGGCCCTGCGCCAGTTGCTGGTCGCCCGCCGCAAGACCTCGCCTTTGTCCTCCGCCATGAAAAGCTTCATCGCCCTCTGCAGCGAAACCTACGTCCCGAGCGTCTAGGCGCGACACTTCACCTCTTCCCCCGTCCTCGCCAACCTCATATGACTGCTTCCATGCACACCAAGCGCACCATCGGCAGGGAGATCGGAACGGCACTCGCCGTGCTGGCCATCTATCTGCTGATCCTGCTGGCGCCGATGCATCAGGCCCGCGCCAGCCAACTAGTGTTCGAGGAGCTTGGCTACACCACGATCACCACCGGCTGGGTGCTGTGTACGCCCGCTGGAGCCACCGGCGGGGATCGCGATATCTCCGTCACCAAATGTCCCGCAGCGGGCATCGGCAAATACGAACTGGTCCTGCCCAGTCTAGACGTGCTCCCCGCCGGCCTCGACGTATTTGCCTTTGCCAATGCCTTGCCAGCGGTCGTCTCGGCCTTCCTGCCCACGCCAACCGCTCCTCCCAGCGGCCCCCGCGCCCCTCCGGCCTCGGTCTGATCTATCGGCGCTTGCGCCATCCAGACCCATTTCAAACCGGAACTATCATCATGAATCGCGTCCTTCGCACCGCCTTTGCGGCCGCTCTCCTCTTCGTCACGCCTGCCTTCGCCCATAACGGCGTCGTCCATCTTGGCCCGCTCAACATCTCGGGCCCGTTCACCCGCGCCACCCTGCCCAACGCACCGGTCGGCGGCGGCTTCATGACCATCGAGAACACCGGCACTGAAGCCGATCGCCTGGTCTCGGTGACCTCCACCGTCGCCAAGGACACCCAGATTCACGAGATGGCCATGCAAGGCGACGTGATGAAGATGCGCGAACTCCCCGAGGGGCTCGAAATTCCTGCCGGCGAAACCGTCGCCCTGTCGCCCGGCGGTTTCCATCTCATGTTCATGGGCCTCACCCAGCCCTTCGTCGAAGGCCAGACCGTCACGGTCACGCTGACCTTCGAAAAGGCCGGCACCGTCGATGTCGTCCTGCCCGTGATGACGCCGGCCGCCGACGCACCAGCCGAGCACGCCCACTGATGGCCGCGCTTTCGCGTATCCGCGCCGGGCTGTGGGCAGCGGTGGCGCTTGTCGCCATCGCCGCCGCTGGCCTCTACGCCTACACATCGATGGCTGGCTCCGCCCAGGCGGCGGGTCTAGGCCATGGCGATTACCAGTTGCAAACCGTCTCGGGCGAGGCTTTCAACCGCGACAGCTTCAACGGCCATCCGTCGATACTGTTCTTTGGTTTCACCCACTGTCCCGAAGTCTGCCCAACCTCGCTGGCCGAAATCGCCTCATGGTACGAAACGCTGGGCGATGAGGCCAAAAACCTCAACGCCTATTTTGTCACCGTCGACCCCGAACGCGACACCGCCGCCGTGCTGAGCGACTATGTCGCCTGGACCGGCCACGTCACCGGTCTCGTCGGAATGCCCGAAGAGACGGCCAAGGCCACTAAAGCCTGGGCAGTCTACGCAGCCAAAGTCCCGCTCGACGGCGGCGACTACACCATGGACCATACCGCGTCGGTGTTCCTGCTCGACAACAAGGGCGAGTTCTCCGGCACCATCGCCTATCGCGAAGACAATGCCACAGCCCTCGGCAAACTCCGCAACCTGCTGGCAAAGTCCTGAAACTAGCCTGGCCCGGCCAACCCCCGGGCCGGGCACTTTGACGCTGACGACATAGTGGGACAATGCCGCGTGGTCAGGTAATCTGGCCCGACTCGCGCAAGGAACCTCCGCCATGAAGCCATCGATTTCCATCATCACCATCGGCGTCGATGATCTCGAGCGGGCTTTTGCCTTTTACCGAGCTCTGTTCGAAATCGAGGATGACCAGATCGGGGCAGGGGAGGACCACGTCGCCTTCTTCTTCCCCAATGACTTTTCCTTCGTGCTGTTCCCGCGCGAACAGATCGCCCAGACAGCCGGCAAGGAAGTCGCCATCGCTGGCACGCCCGGTTTCGTCTTGAGCCACCAAGCGGGCAGCCCCGCCGAAGTCGACGAAATCCTGCGCAAGGTGCTGATCGCCGGTGGCGCCATCGTCACCAATGGCACCCAGTCCGAATGGGGCTACTCCGCCTATTTCGAAGACAGCGAAGGCAATGTCTGGGAACTGATGGCCCAGCCCTCCGCCAATTAGGCTGCCCCGTTCCGCTCGGCAAACGCCTTCCGGCTTGCCTCGATCCGGGCGTGATGCGCCTCGGCCCATAGCCACACGTCGCAAAAAGCCGCCCCAAGCGTTCCGCCCATCTCCGTCAAGCTGTAATCCACATGCGGCGGGATCACCGGATGCACCACGCGCTGCACCAGTCCGTCCTCTTCCATCTGCCGCAGCGTCTTGGTCAGCATCTTCTGGCTGATGTCGCCAACCTTGCGACCGACTTCGCTGAAGCGCAGCGTGCCATGATCGCTCAGCGCCTCAAGGATCAGCATGGTCCACTTGTCGGCTACCTTGCCGATGATATCCCGCACCAGCCCATCAAGTGCCGGATCGACCGGCTTTGGGCCCTTGCGATCATCCCAGTCATAAATTTTCGGTATCGAAACGCCGGGTTTCACTGACACTCTCCATTTGGTATGTATCGCTCTTTAGAGAGCCTACTTTCAGTTGGAGAGTATGCGGCCTATGTGTCCCTCACGCAAGAGCAAGGAGACTTTCGATGCAGACCACGGGCAACACCATTCTCATCACCGGCGGCGGTTCGGGCATCGGCCGCGGCCTCGCCGAGGCATTCCATGTCCAGGGCAATCAGGTCATCATTTCCGGCCGCCGCCAGTCGGCGCTTAACGAAGTCGTGGCAGCAAATCCTGGCATGGCCGCTTTCACCGTCGACATGGCGGACGCCGACGGCATCATCGCCTTCGCCAATCAGGTCACCCAAGCCTACCCAGCGCTAAACGCCGTCATCAACAACGCCGGCATCATGGTCAATGAGGACTTTGTCAGCGGCAACTATCTCGCGACCGCCGAAGCGACCGTGGCCACCAACCTGCTGGGACCAATCCGCCTGACAGCAGCCCTGCTGCCGCACCTGCTGGCCCAGCCCAAAGCCACCGTGCTGACGGTATCCTCCGGCCTCGCTTTCGTGCCGATGGCTGCCACCCCGACCTACAGCGCCACCAAGGCGGCGATCCATTCCTACTCGCAGGCGCTACGCCATCAACTGCGCAACACGTCCGTCGAAGTGCTTGAAATCGCGCCGCCCTATGTGCAGACTTTCCTGCAGGGCGAGCATCAAGCCAACGACCCCCACGCCATCCCCCTCGCCGACTATATCAGCGAGACCATGACTCTCTTGGCCACAACGCCTGAAAATGGCGAAGTGCTCGTCCAGCGCGTCCACCCCCAGCGCTTCGCCGAGCAGACCGGCAAATTCGCAACCATGTTCGGCTTCATCAATCCGGCATAACTGAACTTGGGGCCGGCGGCTTAGAACCTGCCGCCGGTCTTGAACCCGCCGCTCTTGCGCGTGCCCGTCAAGCCAGTCCGCGGTCGCGAAAACCCGCCGCCGGAGCCACTGCCCCAGCCGCCACCAAATCCGCCCGAATTGCCGCGCGGCCTGGGCTGGCTGCCCGAACCGCCAAAGCTGCTGTCAGGCCAGTTCATGGTGCTGCCACCACCTTGCGGCCAGGGTGAGTTCGAGCGGCGTCCATTATTAGGCAGGCCGACGCCGCCGCCCCAATCTGACGTACCGGCGCTCCAGTTCTGGCTGCCGCGCCACTTTTCCCAATAGCTCGCTGCCGAAATTCCGCCGCGCAGGAAGTCGTTCAGCACATCGCCCACCAGCTTGTCGTCGCGGAAGGTCGAGCGGGGATCGTCGAAACGCTGCTTCTTGAATTCCCACTGAATGTCTTCAAGTTCCCGCCGCCTTGCCGCGAGGGTCTTGAGCCGCTCGTTGAGTTCGCGCGTCTCGCCCTCTTCTTCCTTGGCGCGCACGCGGGTCTCGTCGATCTGCGCCACGATAGTGTCGTCCTGCCCGGTGCGGGTCCGCCGCGCCTCGGCCAACAGGGTCTGGATATCCTCGCGGCCCAGGGCCGCCGCTAATTCACCAAGGGCGCCTTCAAAAGCCGGATTGCCGCCCTGCGATAGCTGGCCAACCAGCTTTGCCGCCTCGTCGCGCCGATCCTCAGCGATGACGATCTCTGCATCCAGCGCGTCGATACGGGCCTGCGTCTCAGCCATGGCGTCGCGCAGCGGCTTGCCGCCGGCATTATCGATCGCCGCAGTTTCCAGCGCATCCACTTCAGCTTCGGCCAGCCGTGCATTCTCGATGCCGCGCTCGGCATGCTCTCGCAGCCGCAGCGGAATTTCGTTCAACATGGCAAAGTTGGGTCGCGCCTTGGCGAAGCCCACCAGATCGGCAACCTTGCCGTCAAGGAAACGTATGAAATTATTGGCGCGATAGCTGGCCGTGCCATAACCGGCTTCCCACAAATACATGAACAGCGCATCGTCGCGGTACGGCTTGCCCTTCTGCTCGCGATCAGCTTCCGCCTGCTCAGTCTTGCGCATCGACTGGGCGGCAATATCGGCCATTTCAGTCGCGGCCTGCCGCTTGCCTGCAAAGACAGGGTCGCGCGCAATGGTCGGCCCAAGCTTTGAAGCAAGCGCCTTTAGCTCACCCTGATGGGTCTCAAAGGTCTTCAGCGCCTCGTTGCGCTCACCCGTAAGCCGCGCCAGCGTTGCGTCCTCGTCGGCGACGGCCGCCTCGGCTTTGCTCAGGTCCTTGGCATGGGCCTTGAGCATGTCGCGCGCCTTGCCCTCGGCACTCGAAATACGCCCGTCGAGTTCGGCCTGTATGGCAGGGTCGATCCGCAACCGCGCCAGTTGGCGGAACAGTTCGGCCTCGTTCTCGCGGATTTTGCCAAGCCTTTCGGCCGAGCGCGCTAGGCGCTTGGAAATGTCTTCTTCCTCGCGGCGGATGTCGCGCATCGCCTCGTCAAGGCTGGCCAGGGCTTCGGGTCCGCGGATGCTCATCGCCCTACCACTGCGTTACTGCGCCGCCGAGAACCGGCACGCTATATTCCACATCGAGAAACCCGTTCGATTTGCGGCCGATGTTGTTGTTCTGGATGATGCCATCATCACGCTTGTCAGCGGCGACGCTGTCGTAAACGCTTTCCGGCACGCGCACGCCCCAGGTTGCGACCACGTCGGTCTGCCCGGTTTCCTCGTTCAAGATGGGCAACTCAAGGGCATTGCCATCGACGTCCAGCGCCTCGACGACGATGTAATAGTTGGTGGCAGCCGTGTTGACCTCGGGAATGGTCCAGAAGCCAGACTGCACATCGGCATGGTTGACCACGCGCAAATTATATTCCTGGCGCAACTGGTCGCGCAGGGCGATCAGGTCGTCCATTGCCCTCTCCGCAGCGACAGAATTGCCTTCCGCCGCAAAGGTCTTGCCGCGCGTACGCAAAGCTTCCGCTTGCAGCACGGCCTTCTGCACCTTGGTCTCGTTGAACACCGTCTCATACAGCGCATCGAGTCGCGCCGGCACGCCTTCGCTGAGCTCGATCCGTGCAGTCTCAGCCTGGCCGCGCTGGTAGGGCTGCCACAATCCGAGGTAGCCCACCGACAGCACCAGAACACACACGAGCGCCGCGCCCACCGGCTTGCCCCAGCGCTCGCGGTCGACATAAAGCCGCGCCATGCTGGTGCCAAAGCCAGGCTTTGGCGGATCATAAACGAAGCGGCTCTCCTGTAAGGCCGCGACGCCTTCCTTGAGGATATGGTCAGGAACGTCGATACCCTGCTGGTGATAGATGTCGCGGAGCTTGTCGATCAACTGCTGCTCGCGGCTCACCCCGGCGAGTTCACGCGTAGCTAAGTCCTGCCGGTGACGGAGCGTGTCCACCACGTCCATCGCCAGCATGACTTCATCGAGGGGCGCAGCGGGCTTCGCTGTGACGTCACTCATGGTTGGCGTTCACTCGTTGTACCGGCTCTCTCAGTTTTTCGTTTCGAGCAGCAGCGCATTGCCATCGGCTGCCAGCGTGGCGAGGCGACGCTTGCCATCTTCCACGGCATCCCGGATTTCGGCCGAATTCTTGGTCGAGGCAATCCGCATTTCGTTGATGATGGTGCGGCTCTTCTCCTGGAAGTTGATCACGGAGTCGACCAGCTTCTTGACCGCATCGGCGCGTACCGTCGGGCCGTAGCCAGCACGCACCGCCTCTTCGCCCACCCGATCGCCAATCTCGGAAAGGGTTTCGAGCGACTTGCTCATCCCTTCCTTCATGGCGTTCAGCGTGGCGGTCGATTCATGCAGCCCAAACATGCCGGTGAACGACGCGGACAGCGCCGTCAGCACAGTCTCGTTGGTCGAAAAGAACGAGATCGACTGCTGATAGACCCGCTCTTTGGCGTTGGTGGTCTGCATCAGCCGTGCCATCACCACTTCCGAGGTATTGTAGGAAATGGTCAGGTTGTCCGAGAGGTCCTTGGCAATCTGGTAGCGCTTTTCCTCGTTCTGCATGTCGCGCAACTTCTCATCGCGGTCCATTTCGAGGCGCGCCCGATCGGCCGGCACAGTCCCTGCATAGCCGGATACGGCGGCCGATGAAGCGTTCAGAATGTTCTTCTTGTCTTCGAGACGCCCTTCAGCGGTCTGCAACACTTCCAGCGCCATCACCTCGGCCTGCTTCAGCGCGCCGCGGAAATCACGATAGGCTTCGAGGATGATCTGCTCGCGCTCGATCTGGTCCTTGGTGTCCCTGGTGACGTCGAGATAGACGTCGCGGATATTGTTGAAGCGCGTCGCGATATCGCCACGGCTGACCTTCATCCACACATTGGATGTGCGCTCCAGCAGGTCGATCTTGTTGTCGGAAAGCTGGTCGACCATGCCCTTGGCATCGTCGCGGATAGAATCAAAACCCTTGGTGATCTCTTCGTAGCGCTCGCCGATCTTCATCGCGGCGATCTGGTCGCGCACCACTTCGTTGAACGAGCTCGCCTGGCTTAGCGTCCGACCGATCAAAATGACCCGGGTTTCGTCCAGTTCAGTGATCTGGCTCAACAACCCGGTAATCGGCTGTTCGCCCTGCTGCTCAGGCCAAACGCCGAGGTTGCGGATGGCGTTGACGGCCTTGTCCAGATACTGGAGCGGCTTTTCCGTCATCCCGACAGGCGCCAGCGTGGTCTCCGGTGCAGTGGTCACTTCATTGGCCATTTTTCGCTCCCGTAAATCTGACGCCGTCATGGCGGATTGTGCGACTTGCGCTATAGATCGCTGCTCGCGCCAGTGCTTACAATTGCAACCCGGCGCCACGGCAACTATTTAGACCATATTGGTGCGAAAAAGCCGCACGTAACGAGCGGGGAGGCACGACATGGCTGCGCAATCTTTCAAGGTGCATCAAGGCCTTATTGGGGCGATAGGCTAATGGACTTCGGTGGCCGCTACATCATCGCCGCTCCCCGGGTAGCCGTCTGGGCCGCGCTCAACGACACCGAAATGTTGAAGGCGGCCATCCCCGGCTGCCACAAGATCGAATGGCGTGACGAAACCGCGCTTGATCTCCAGATCAAGGTCAACCTCGGTGTGGTCCACCCCACCTTCCGCGGCGAGCTCAGCCTATCCAATATCGTCCCCGCCGAGCGCTACACTCTCTCTGGTCGCGGCAAAGGCGGCCTGCTCGGCATGGCCGAAGGCTCCGCCGACATCGTGCTGGCCGACCAGGGCGACGACACATTGCTGGTGTTTACCGCCAATGGCGGTGGCTCCGGCCAGGTGATGAAGCTCGGCAAGGCCGTCATCGGCAATTCCGCGCAAAAAATCATCGACGGCTTCTTCGAACGCTTCGGTGCCGCCATGGGCGCCGAGGTCACGCCCCTGCCGCCCGAACTGGCGCCTTAACCTTTTGCTAACCACGCCCCGATCTGCCCTCAAAGCATCACAATCGGCACGCCCGTAATGGGCTATTGAACGGTCAACGCCACTCGCTCAATTTGAAACAAATCCCAATGACCACCAAGACCCGCGACACCATTGCCCTCTTCGCCATCGCCTCGCTCGCGATTCTCGCGGTGCTCTATGCTGACGCCGATCTGGGGCAACTATTCGCCTTCATTCTCGCCCGCTCCTAAGCTTCCGCCCAAGCTCCGGGCAATCCACGCTTAGAGCCGCAAGCAGCCTGTCTAAATTTTGACCAACCGGGCAAATTTGCTCGATTTCCTCTTGCAGGCGTCCCGTTTGCACGATTGTATCCCCAGCTAGCGCACAGGGATTGTCCGTTGGCAGCAGACGCCATCGCTCATGTGCGAGACAGGGAGACTACACAATGAAACTCACGACCCTTACCAAGGCCATTGCTGGCGGCGTCGCGCTCTCCGCGGTCCTCACCGGTGCTGCCCTTGCTGATCCTGCGATCATTTATGATGGCGGCGGCAAGTTCGATGCGTCGTTCAACGAAGCTGCCTTCAACGGCGCTGAAAAGTACAAGGCCGAAACCGGCGGCGCTTATGGCGAACTCGAGATTTCGAGCGACGCACAGCGCGAGCAGTTCCTGCGCCAGTTCGCCGAGCGCGGCTACTCGCCGATCGTTACCCCGGGCTTCAACTTCGTGACGGCGCTGCAGACCGTCGCTCCCGAATTCCCCGACACCAACTTCGTCATCCTCGACGCCGTCGTCGATCTGCCGAACGTCCGCTCGGTGACGTTCAAGGAACAGGAAGGCTCCTACCTCGTCGGCGTTCTCGCTGCGATGAAGTCCGAGAGCGGCACCATCGGCGTCATTCCCGCCTTCAATCTCGACCTTCTCGAAGCCTTCGCTTGCGGCTTCAAGCAGGGCGCTGTCTCCGTAAACCCCGACATCAAGGTTCTCGAGACCTATATCGGCGCCGGCTTTGAAGCCTTCAACGACAAGCCCAAGGCTGTCGAAGTTGCCAAGAGCCAGCTCGATCAGGGTGCCGACGTGGTGTACCAGGTTGCTGGCGGCGCCGGTGCTGGCGTGCTGCAGGCCGCTGCCGATGCGGGCAAGTTCTCCATCGGCGTCGATAGCAACCAGAACCACCTCTATCCCGGTTCGGTCCTGACCTCGATGGTCAAGCGCGTCGACGTCGCCACCTACAATGCCTTCATGGATGAAAAGAACGATACTTTCACCCCAGGCCTGATCACGCTCGGTCTTGCCGAAGATGGCGTTGCCGCTGCCTTCGACGACAACAATGCTTCGCTGATCACCCCGGAAATGACTGCCGCCGTCGAAAAGGCTTCGGCTGACATCAAGTCCGGCACGCTCGTCGTGCACGATTTCCGCACCGACAAGGCCTGCCCCGTCTAATGTCGGAAAGCTTTGCTTGATGACGACCGTCAACACACCTTCGCAGGGGCTGGAAACAGCCTCTGCGTCTCCGCCCGCCATCGAGTTGCGCGGCATCAACAAGCATTTCGGCCCCGTCCACGCCAACCGCGACATTGACCTGGTCATTCGGCGCGGCACCGTCCACGGCATTGTGGGCGAAAACGGCGCTGGAAAATCGACCCTGATGTCGATCCTCTACGGCTTCTACACTGCCGACAGCGGCGACATTTTCGTTAACGGCACCAAGCAGAACATCACGGACAGCCGCCACGCCCTGGCGCTTGGTATCGGCATGGTGCACCAGCATTTCATGCTGGTCGAAAACTTTACCGTGCTGGAAAACATCGTGCTCGGCGCCGAGGATAGCGCATTCCTGCGCCCGACGCTGGCCAAGGCGCGCGCCCAGCTCAAGCAGCTCGCTACTGATTACGGCCTCGAAGTCAGCCCCGATGCGATCATCGAGGATCTTTCCGTCGGCCAGCAGCAGCGCGTCGAAATCCTCAAGGCGCTATATCGCGGCGCCGATATCCTCATTCTCGACGAGCCCACCGGCGTCCTAACGCCCGCTGAGGCCGATCACCTGTTCCGCATCCTTCGCACCCTGCGTGACGAGGGCAAAACCGTCATCCTGATCACCCACAAGCTGCGCGAGATCATGGCCATCACCGACGAAGTCTCGGTCATGCGCCAGGGTGCCATGGTCAAGACGCTGCAGACCGCCAACACCTCGCCGACCGAACTGGCCGAAGCCATGGTCGGACGCCGCGTGCTGCTGCGCGTCGAAAAAGGCCCCGCCAGTCCCGGCAAGGTCATGCTCGAGGTCAAAAACCTCGTCGTCGCCGATGATTTCGGCATTCCGCGCGTCAAGGATGTGAGCTTTTCCGTTCGCGCTGGCGAAATTGTCGGCATTGCTGGCGTCTCCGGCAACGGCCAGTCCGAACTGCTCGAATCCATCACTGGCATGCGCGACCAGACGGCCGGCACCGTCTTCCTCAATGGCCAGCCCCTGTCGCTCGATGGCGACGATGGCGCCGCCCGTGCTCGCGCCGCCGGCCTCGCCCACGTCCCCGAAGACCGCATCCGCATGGGCCTGATCACCGCCTTCGAAGAGTGGGAAAACACCATTCTGGGCTATCAGGACAGCTATGGCTCTGGCCCCGGCCTGTCCATCGCAAAGGCCAAGGCGGCGGCCAAGGAATACATTACGAAATTCGACATCCGCCCGTCCAGTCCCGAGCTGAAAACCGCCAATTTCTCCGGCGGTAATCAGCAGAAAATCGTGCTGGCGCGTGAAATGGAACGCGACCCGGACGTGCTGGTCATCGGCCAGCCGACCCGTGGCGTCGATATCGGCGCCATCGAGTTCATCCACAACGAAATCATCAAGATGCGCGACGAGGGCAAGGCAATCCTCCTGGTCTCCGTCGAGCTCGATGAAATCCGCTCGCTGTCGGACCGCATCATCGTCATCTTCGACGGACAAATCGTCGGTGAAGCCGATCCTGCCACCGCCGATGAAGGCACTCTGGGCCTGCTGATGGCAGGCGTCACCGAGCACGGCCACACGCCCGGCCCCGGAACGCTGCCCGATCATGTGACCCCCGTTGAGCGCAGTCTCACCGAGATGAGCCCCAAGGACAATTCAGCCAAGGACGTTTCGCCATGAGCGTGCGCACTCCGTTGCCCCGCTGGGTCGATGTCGCCCTGTTGCCGGCCCTAAACGTCATCCTGGCTTTCCTGATCGGCGGGCTGATCGTGCTCGCGGTCGGCCAGAACCCGCTTCAGGCAGTCGGCATCATGATCGGCGGCGCCTACGGCTACGGCCTGGGGTTTGGCTACACCCTCTATTACACCACCGACTACATCTTTGCCGGCCTCGCCGTTTCGCTCGCCTATCACGCCGGCATGTTCAATATCGGGCCTGAGGGCCAGGCCTATGTCGGCGGCCTCGGCGTCATCCTCGTGGCACTGGCGCTGAATGGCCTGCATTGGAGCCTGATGTTCCCGCTGATGATCGTCGCTGGTGCATTGTTTGGTGCCTTCTGGGCCTTCATTCCCGGTGTGCTGCAGGCCAAGCGGGGCAGCCACATCGTCATCACCACCATCCTGTTCAACTTCATTGCTGTCTCGCTGATGAGTTACATCATCACCCGCATTCTCAAGCCTGAAGGCGTGCAGTCCGACGAAAGCGCGCCGATCGACGCCATTTCGCGCATTCCGCGTCTCGGCGAATTCGTCGGCCTGTTCGGTCGCTCGCCGGTCAACCTGACCTTCATCCTGGCCCTTCTGGCGCTGGGTTTCGTCTATTGGCTGGTCTGGCATTCCAAGTTTGGCTACGCCATGCGCGCCCTCGGCCACAACCCGACCGCCACCCGCTATGCCGGCATTTCCGCCTCGCGCATGATCATGATCACCATGGCGCTGTCGGGCGCACTGGCCGCAATGGTTGCCGTCAACAACGTCGGCGGCGTTCAAGGCCGGCTGATCCTCAATTTCGTCAATGGCGCAGGCTTCGTCGGTGTCGCCGTGGCCTTCATGGGCAAGGCACATCCCGTTGGCGTAGCGCTTTCGGCGCTACTGTTCGGCGCGCTCTACCAAGGTGGGCAGGAACTGGCCTTCTCTATGCCCGGCATCACCAAGGAAATGATCGTGACCATCCAGGCTTTGGTGATCCTGTTCACAGGGGCGATGGGCGACATGCTGCGCATTCCTCTTGAACGGCTGTTTGCCCGCGGTGCGACGGAGAGCGGCACGTGAACTATTTCAACGACCTGCTCCTCATCCTCGATTCCACCGTTCGGCTTGCCGTTCCACTCATCCTGGCCTGCCTTGCGGGCCTTTATTCCGAACGTGCCGGCATCGTCGACATCGGCCTTGAAGGCAAGCTGCTGGGCTCCGCCTTCGGCGCTGCCGCCGTCGCCGCGGTCACCGGCTCGCCCTGGCTCGGCCTGCTCGCCGGCATCGGCGTGGCGCTCGCCATGTCGGGCATTCATGGCCTTGCCTCGATCAACCTCAAGGGCAACCAGACCATCTCTGGTGTGGCGCTGAATTTCCTTGCCGCTGGCCTCACCACCTTCCTCGGCCAGAGCTGGTTTCATCGAGGCGGCATGACCCCGCAGTTGAGCAACGACCAACGCTTCAATCCGATCGTCCTGCCCTTCGCTCCCGAACTGGCCGGCGTGCCGATCCTCGGCCCGATCTATTCTGAACTTATCTCGGGCCATAATATCCTCGCCTATGCGGCCTTCGTCGCCGTACCGATCACCGCCTTCGTGCTGTTCCAGACCCGCTTCGGCCTGCGCCTGCGCGCCGTCGGCGAAAACCCCAAGGCACTGGACACAGCCGGCATTT
>JAQGKG010000254.1 GCA_028290245.1 Devosia sp.
GGCACACGACTGGCGTTCGGTCGGCGTCCATCGCCAGATCACCATGAGCCTTGGCGTGGCAGCGCCGGCAATGAGCGAAAACTCGATGCATGACGCGCTGGCACGCGCCGACCGCGCGCTCTATGCCGCGAAATCAGCAGGCCGCAATCAAGTGGTTATCGATGCCGGCGACTCGTATGTGCCGGGTCTGCGGATCGCCCCCGCGGCCTAGCGTTCGTCGAGCCGCGGCATCAGTTCGACGAAATTGCACGGCTTGTGCCGGTAGTCGAGCTGGTGGGTCAGGATGCCTTCCCAGGCATCGCGGCAGGCGCCGCGCGAGCCAGGCAGGCAGAATACGAATGTGGTACCGATCAGGCCTGCGGTGGCCCGTGACTGGATCGAACTGGTGCCCACCGTCGTCGCCGAATACTGGTGGAACAGCACGGAAAAGCCCTCCATGCGCTTGTCGAACAGCGGCTCAACGGCTTCCGGAGTGATATCACGGCCCGAAAAGCCGGTTCCTCCAGTGGTGAGGATAACGTCCACGGTTGGATCAGCGACCAGGCGCTGCACGGCAGCGCGCACCAGCTGGATTTCGTCCCGCACCACGACCCGTTCGGCGCAGTTATGGCCGTCGGCCTCCAGCAGCGACTTCAGCAGCGCGCCGCCGGTGTCGGTTTCCAGCGTCCGCGTGTCGGATACGGCGATGATGGCGATGGACAGGGGCTTGAAGGCCCGGTCTTCAAATCGTGCCGTTTTGAACATCGCGTGGCTCCTCGTTCTGGGTGGCCAGTTCTTCGGGCACAGGCGCTTCGGCATGTCCCATCTCGGGGCCATCAGTATCAGTCCGCGGATCGAGCACAATAGTTTCCGGCGTCACCAACTTGTCGTTACCCATCGGCTGGAACGGCGCCCGGTCGGCGGGCTCGACGCTCTTGCGCTGGCTCATGCGCCAATAGGCAAACGCGGTGATGATGGCGTGGAAAACGGCTGTGACTATGAACAGCGACGCTGGCGATATCGAGCCCATCAGCAACGAGGCGATCGTCGGCCCAATAGCTAGCCCGACGCCCAGGATCAGCAGCATGCCACCCGCGACGCGGGCGAACTCGCCATCGCGTGCAAAGTCGTTCGCATGGGCCACGGCGATTGGATAAAGCGGATTGGCGGTCAGGCCGTAGAGAGCAAACAGCATATACATCAGCCAGCCCGCGCTGGGATTGATGATGACGATCAGCGCCCCGGTGACGGCCGCGCCGGCGCCCAAGCCAACCATGACCCAGCGGCGATCGATGCGGTCCGACAGCCGACCGAACGGGATTTGCCCGACGGCGCCGGCAATCGCCGCAATGGCAAACAGGAAGGCGATGCCGCTGGCGTCAAGCCCCTGCTCATAGCCATAGACCGGCGCCAGCGTGCCAAACGCGCCGTTGGCCATGCCGCAGCAAAATGCCGCCGCAGCGGCTACCGGGGAAGTGCGGATCAACAGGCCAAGATCGAGTTTGGCCGACGCCAGCGGGCGCGGCTGCGGGCTGGAGGTAAGCGACGTCGGCAGCACGGCGCAGATAAAGCTGATGGCGCCGATGACGAAGGGAATGTAGCCGGCGGTGCCGGTGACCGACATCGCGACCTGGCCCAGCGTCGAGGCGGTCAGGTTGATCGTCACGTAGATAGAAAAGATGGTGCCGCGGCTCTTGTTTTCGGCCACTTCGTTGAGCCAGCTTTCGACGATCATCGCCGCGCCGGCAAAGCAGAAGCCCGACAATGCCCGCAGCAGGATCCAGCTGATGTCGTTGACCATCAACAAGTTGAGCAGAATGGTCACGGTGCCGATCGCCGCCATTACCGAGAAGGCGCGTATATGGCCGACGTTGCGCACGATCAGCGGCACCGAGATCGAGCCAGCAACGAAGCCCACCGACCAGCCGGTACCGATCAGGCCTAGCGATAGCAGCGAAAACCCCTCTTCGGCGCCACGCACCGACAGCAACAGACCCTGCAGGCCGCCGCCAAACATCAGCAAGGCGGACCCCAGGAACAGGGCGTAAATCTTGATTACAGAGGCCATGACGCTTTCGGCTGTGCTGGATCGGAAGAACGTTGCAAATCACGCAACGGTGACCTTAGCGCGGCAAAGCGAGGATGGCAGGGTGAAATTGGGCCGTGGCTAATTTATTGCGCGTTCAGCCCCAGCGCGTCGATCTTGAGCTTGAGGCTAAGCATGTCCATCCAGGCTTGCTGCTTGGCGGGCGGGTTGCGCAGCAGATAGGCTGGATGCAACGTCGCGATAGCCTCGACCTGGTGGTTGCCGATGGTCAAAGTGCTCCACTTGCCGCGCATCTTGATGATGCCATTGGTGCTGGAGAATACTGTCTGCATGGCGGGGCCGCCCAGCGTCATCACCAGTTTGGGCGCGACGAGTTCGACCTGACGGTGCAGAAAGGGCAGGCATAGCGCCATTTCCTCGGGCGTCGGCG
This sequence comes from Devosia sp., assembly GCA_028290245.1. GTDB lineage: Bacteria > Pseudomonadota > Alphaproteobacteria > Rhizobiales > Devosiaceae > Devosia. Next base: position 2,457 of record JAQGKG010000254.1, read on the forward strand.
TGCGGTTGCCCGGCGGTCGCCATGGCACGGTGTTGGCGATATAGACCTTGGTCCGGTCTAGCCCGATGGCCGCGAGCATGCGGTCCAGCAATTGGCCGGACTTGCCGACGAAGGGCGTGCCCTGCCGGTCTTCTTCGGCACCCGGCGCTTCGCCGATCAGCATGATCTCGGCGTCCGGGTTGCCATCTGCAAACACCAGTTGAGTGGCGCGGAGCTTGAGCCCGCAGCCGTCATAGGCACCGAGAACGGTCTGAAGTTCATCTAGCGACCGCGCAGAGGCTGCGAGGCTACGTGCCTCCGACGGATCGCCGCCAAGCATCACTGGCTGTTCTGCTGGTCGCTCAGTGACCGCTGCACTGCTCGGGGCTGTTATTGGCGTGACCCGCTGCGGCGGGCGCTGGGCAAAGCGGTCGATCGGCTCCTCGCCCACGGCGATATCGACCCCCGCAGCCCGATACCAATCGAGCACGGCGAGCATTTCGTCGTGATTTGGCGGTCGATCTTCAGCCATGTGGTCCGTTATGTCACAGCCGGTTTGTCGTTGCCAGCCAAGCATCTGTCAGGCATTCGTCCCAAATAGCGGAATTTAATGGTGGGGCCTATCACGCTATGTGGCGCGCCCTTGCGGAGCAGTCCCAAAACGGACAATCTTCGCCGCCACAACGGGCCGAACAGCCCAAGGGAGTTTCAAGCCTCGTGATATCGCTTCTGCACCGCTTCGCCCGTCCGGCGCTTGTTTCAATCCTGCTCTCGGCTACGGCTTTCATCCCGGTTCATGCGGTGGAATCGGTGCAGACGGCCCAATCCAATCCGCTGGCGCAGTTTGACTTGATGCCGCTATTCCGGCCCAGCGTCACTGGCTCCTACATGGCTGGCCAGCAAGCTTTACAGGATCTGCGCACCGAAGAGGCCGCACGCTATTTCAACGAGGCCGCGATAGCAGATTGGGAGAATCCCATTCTCGTCGAGCGCGCCTTTATCGCCCTGGCCGCCGATGGCCAGATCGGCCAGGCCGCATCGACCGCCAAGCACCTGCTTGAGCTCGATCCCAAGAACGAACTCGCCGAACTGGTCGTCGCCACCGAGGCGCTAAAAGAGCGTCGCTATGGCGCCGCCGAAAAACTGCTTGGCGGCATTGGGCAGGAAAGCTTTACCGGCATTACCGCCGGCATTCTGCAGGGTTGGGCCTTGATCGGCGACAATCGCAAGGCCGATGCAGACGCGGTTCTCGACAAGCTGGGCAATACCGGCCTCGATGACTTCCTGGTGTTTCACCGTGCCTTGATGGCCGAAGCCTCAGGCGACACCGACCAAGCGATCGAACTGGCCAGCCGTGCCTTCGATGCCGAGCCATATGTGCCGCGGATCGTGGAAGTTTATGCCCGCATCTTGGCAAATGCAGGACGCTTCGACGAAGCGCTGGCAGCCATCGCCCAATTCGAAGACCAGGGCATGACCCATCCCGTCATCAGCATCGTCAAGACCCAAATTCTTGCCGGCCAGCGCCCGGGCATCTTTGCCAGCAACGTACAGGTCGGCGCCGCCGAAATGTTCCACGGCATCGGCGTAGCCTTGTCGCGCGACGGCAGCCTCGACCTGTCCCTGGTGTTCCTGCGCCTCGGCCTTTACCTCGATCCATCGGCTGACGTGATCTCGCTGGCACTCGGGCAATTGCTCGACACCGCCAACCAGCGCGACGCAGCAAACCTGATCTATGAGGCCGTGCCGGTGACATCGCCAATGAAGCCGACCGCGGTGGTTCGTGTTGCTTCCAATCTCGATGCCAAGGGCGATCGTCCCGAGGCGCTGCGTCGGCTAAGCAACATTATCGCAACCAGCCCCGGCGATATCGATGCCATTTCGGTCTATGGCGATCTGCTGCGCTATGACGAGCAGTTCATCGAGTCCGCCGCGGCCTATACTAAGGCGCTCGAACTGACCGGGGGTGAAGGCCCTGCCGACTGGCGCTTCTACTATGTGCGCGGCATTGCCTATGAGCGTGCCAAAGAATGGCCCAAGGCGGAAGCAGACTTCCTTAAGGCTCTGGAACTCAATCCGGACCAGCCAGCCGTGCTCAACTATCTCGGCTATAGCTGGATCGACCAGGACATGAACCTGGAACCAGCGCTGGCGATGATCGAAAAGGCCGTCGCCGCTCAGCCACAAGATGGCTATATCGTCGATTCGCTGGGTTGGGCCTTTTACAAGATGGGCCGCCTCGACGAGGCGGTGACCACGCTTGAACAGGCGGTGCTGCTGCTGCCTACCGATGCCGAGATCAACGATCATCTGGGCGACGCTTATTGGAAAGCCGGGCGCAAGCTCGAAGCGCGCTTCCAGTGGAATGTTGCGTCGTCAGTCGATACGGAAGGCAACGTCAAGGCGCGCGTGGTGCCAAAGCTTGTCGATGGGCTGACCGACGCCAACAAGACCGAATAGCCCTTATGGTCGAACCCTTCGTCCAACTCGCGCCAGCCAAGGTGAACCTTGCGCTGCACGTAACTCGTCGGCGCGAGGATGGCTATCACGATCTCGAAAGCCTCGTGGTGTTTGCCGACCTCGCGGACGAGCTTGAGGCACGGCCCGCCAAGGCCGATACCCTGACCATCGGGGGGCCGTTCGGCAAGGGGCTGGGCACGGGCGAGACCAACCTGGTATCACGCGCGGTCGCAGCTTTTCGCGCCCGCTGGCCGGATGCAGTCGAGACGGGTCTGGCGATGCACCTGACCAAGAACTTGCCGGTTGCTGCAGGCATTGGTGGTGGCTCGGCTGACGCTGCTGCCGCCCTGCGGTTGATGGCGTCGCTGTCCAATCAAGCCATTGAGCTAGACGACCTTGCGGATATGGCCGCACGCCTGGGAGCCGATGTTCCGGCGTGTCTGGTCTCGGCGCCTCTGGTGGCACGCGGGGTCGGAGAAGTGCTGACGCGCCTGCCGCAGTTCCCCTCCTGCCACATCGTGCTGGTCAACCCGATGATCCCGCTGGCCACGGCCGATGTGTTCCGCCGCCTGCGGGCGCATGACAATTACCCTATGCCAGAACTGCCATCGCCGTTGACGCGACCAGCGCAGCTTGGCATCTGGCTGGCAGAAACTCGCAATGACCTGCAGCCCCCGGCCGTCAAGCTTGTGCCGGTGATCGGCGAGATTGTCCAAGAACTAGGTGGCACGCAAGGCTGCATTCTCGCCCGCATGTCGGGGTCTGGCGCCACGGTGTTTGGATTGTTTGGAAGCAGTGGGCAGGCCCATCAGGCCGCACAGGTAATGCGCGCCAGCCATCCGGATCACTGGGTGGCAGCCGCACCGTTGCTTGGGGTTTGAGTCTTCCCAGGCCTTCCCGAAGGGACGGAGTTAGTACGCCCGAACCACGCTGAATTCCACGACTTCGCTCAGCAGCGAGCGCATCGCAGACGCGGGCAGTGTTTCGAGCGCTGCCTGTGCAGACCGCGCGTGGGCCTGGGCATGATCCATGGTGCGGGCCAGCGTGTTGTGGCGCTCCATGATCGCGACCACGGCAGCAACCTGCTCTGCAGTCGCTTCGGCATCGCCGAGTGCGGCGGTGATGATCTCGCGGTCTTCTGAACTGGCTTCGGCTAGCGCCAAAATCACCGGTAGGGTCATCTTGCCTTCGCGCAGGTCGTCGCCCACATTCTTGCCAAGCATGCCCGACTGCCCACCGTAATCAAGCACGTCATCGACCAGTTGGAACGCATTGCCCAGCTCGAGGCCATATTGCGCCAGCGCCTTGCGGCCGGCGTCATCGGCACCGCCAGACATGGCGCCCACTTCGCAGGCGGCCTGGAACAGCACGGCGGTCTTGGCGCGGATCACTTCGGCATAATCGGCGGCGGTGGTGGTCAGGTCGCCGGTCTTGGCAAGCTGGAACACTTCGCCTTCGGCCATCACGGCAGAGGCCGAGGACAGCACGCCGAGCGCACCGATATTGCCGGTTTCAACCATCATCATGAAGGCTTGGCCGAGCAGGAAGTCGCCGACCAAGATGCTCGCCTTGTTGCCCCAAACCATGCGGGCAGCAGGCTTACCACGGCGCATGTCGCTCTCGTCGACGACGTCGTCGTGCAGTAGGGTGGCATTGTGCATGAATTCGACGGCGGCGGCGAAATTGACCGCCGTGCCGGTTCCATTCGCAAAAAGCTGGGCGGCGGCCACGGTCAGCATCGGGCGCAGGCGCTTCCCGCCGCTCTCGATCAGATAGCGGGCCAGCTCGGGCACCATTTCGACATGTGAGTCGGCGCGGCTCAGAATCAGCGCATTGACCTTGGCCATATCGTCGGCGGTGGCCAGCAACAGCCGCTCGATCGGATTGGCGGCCGGCGCTTCTTTGATTTGCGTCAGAACTGACACTGTTGTTTCCGTCCTCATTTGCCACATCGGCAAATCTGGTTGAGCCTGCCACACGGACGCATGTAAGGTCGCCCCAAACCGGCCTTAAAGGGTGCGATGTCCCTAGACCAGCCTCCAAGCTTTGTAAAACACCAAACGGTTACGCGCGATGCCTTTTTGGGTGGTCGGCTGACTCTGTCGCAGCCAAGCCACGGATTCAGAGCCGGATTGGATAGCGTGCTGCTCGGCGCGGCCGTCGGGCAGGGGCGCAAAACCCTGCTGGATCTGGGCTGCGGCGTCGGCACCGCGGGCCTCGTGGCCATGCAATATGAACGGATTCTGAACGCGACTTTGATCGATCAAAATGCTGAGATGGTGGATCTGGCGAGGGCCAATGCGGCGGACAATGGATTTGCCGAACGGGTGACGCTGCTCGTTGCCGACATTACTGCCAAGGGAGCGGAACGTCAGGCGGCCGGGTTGGTCGAGAATAGCTATGATGTGGTGATCGCCAATCCGCCGTTTTTTGCTGGCGGCGCCGGAACGCTGGCCGCCGACAAGGGCCGCGCCGAGGCTCGCCACATGGACGTCGCAACGCTGGACCTCTGGATCAAGACAGCGGCGAGTTCGGCTGCGGCGGGCGGCGAGATCATTTTCGTCTACCCGTCGACCAGCCTGTCGCCGCTGCTGGTCGGCTTCGAGCGACGCTTTGGCGCCATTACCGTGCTGCCGCTGGCGCCACGACCGGGCGAGCCAGCCACCCGCGTGCTGATCCGTGGCATCAAGGGGTCTCGCGCACCTATGACACTGCTGTCGAGCCGCGTGCTGCATGCCGAGGGCCGCGCCTTTGCCGCCGAATTCGATGCAATCTTTCGCGGCGAAGCTCGCCTCGTCTGGTAATTCTCGCCGACCCATCCTAAATCTGGCGCGAAGCAAAAAGGATCGAGCATGGCCGAAACGACCACGCCGAAGCGGGGGCTCTGACCGGCATGCTGTTGCGCGTCATCATCTTTGCCGTCATCGGCATCGCCATCTATCTGGGAATTTGCAAGATTTGGCGTGACTGGAGCGGCCAGTTCAAATCCGAGGCCCAGGAAGCCCAGCGCCTGCGCCGCGAACGCGACCTGCGTGAACGGGCCCAGCCCGGCGTCATCGACCTGAAGCGCGACGAAGACGGCACCTACCGCCCCGGCGACGACGACAAACGTCGTTGACCGTCTGGTGCGGCCAAACTAGAGGTTTGTCCCAGTTAGCAGGGACTGCCAGATGACCAACCGCCCGTCGCATATGGACCCGAAGAATTCCTTCCAGGGTCTTATCCTCACGCTGCAGAATTTCTGGGCGGAGCAGGGTTGCGTGATTTTGCAGCCCTATGACATGCAGGTCGGCGCCGGCACGTTTCACCCCGCGACCACCCTGCGCGCCCTAGGTCCAAAGCCGTGGAAGGCTGCCTATGTGCAGCCGAGCCGCCGCCCCAAGGACGGGCGTTATGGCGAAAACCCCAATCGGCTGCAGCACTATTACCAGTTCCAGGTGATCCTCAAGCCATCGCCGCCTGATATCCAAGATCTCTACCTCAAGTCCCTGGCCGCCATCGGTCTCGATGCCAGCTTGCATGACATCCGCTTTGTCGAGGACGACTGGGAAAGCCCGACCTTGGGCGCGTGGGGCCTTGGCTGGGAATGCTGGTGCGACGGCATGGAAGTCAGCCAGTTCACCTATTTCCAGCAGGTCGCTGGCTTTGAATGCTCGCCGGTGCCGGGCGAAATCACCTACGGTTTGGAACGTCTCGCCATGTATGTGCAAGGGGTCGAGAACGTCTATGACCTCAACTTTAACGGACGCGAGGGCGACGAGAAGGTCACCTATGGCGACGTGTTCCTGCAGAACGAGCAGGAATCTTCCAAATACGGTTTTGAGGTCGCCGACACTGAAATCCTGTTCCGCCACTTTGCCGACGCGGAAAAGGAATGCCGCGCCATTCTGGCCAAGAGTGCCGAAGGCAATCGCCACACCATGGCCATTCCCGCCTATGAGCAGGTCATCAAGGCATCGCATAATTTCAACCTGCTCGACGCCCGCGGCGTCATCTCGGTGACCGAGCGCCAGAGCTACATTCTGCGCATTCGCGAACTCGCCAAGAGCTGCGGCGATGCCTGGCTGCACACGGCTGGCGGCGGCGTGGAATAACGCCCGCAATCCCATTGCGTGCCTGACGGCGCAATGCCAATGTCCCGCCAATTGCTTGCGGGAGATAAGCACTATGTTCGGTTGGATTATCCTGGGCCTCGTGGTCCTGGCGGCGGCTTATGCCGTCATGCTCTATAACGGCCTCGTCAAGAATCGGCAGATGGTCGAAGAGGGCTGGTCGGGCATCGACGTGCAGCTCAAGCGCCGCACCGACCTCATCCCCAACCTGATGGAAACCGTCAAGGGCTACATGAGCCACGAGCGCGAAACGCTCGAAGCGGTGACCAATGCCCGCGCCGCAGCGACCAGCGCGTCCAGCGGCACCCCCGAACAGCGCGCCGCAGCCGAAGGCCAGCTCTCGGGCGCTCTCGGCCGGCTGATCGCCACCGCCGAGGCCTATCCCGACCTCAAGGCTAACACGACATTCCTCGAATTCCAGGCTGCGCTGCAGACCGTTGAAGACGAAATCCAGATGGCGCGCCGTTATTACAACGGCTCGGTTCGCAACATGAACGTCATGGTCGAATCCGTGCCGTCCAACTTCATCGCCGGCCCGTTCGGCTTCAAGACCGCGCAGTATTTCGAGCTCGAAAACGAAGCCGACCGCGCCGCGCCCG
>JAQGKG010000470.1 GCA_028290245.1 Devosia sp.
GCTTTGCGGCCGTGGTCAAGGACCCCAACGACCGTCGCGTCGGCCAGGTTCTGGCCGATTTTGCCCCCGAAGATCTGGTCCGCTTTGGCCTTATCCCGGAATTCATCGGCCGTTTGCCGGTGCTGGCAACGCTGGAAGATCTCGATATTCCGGCGTTGATCGAAATCCTGTCGGCTCCCAAGAACGCCCTGGTGCGTCAGTACCAGCGCCTGTTCCAGATGGAAGAAGTCGAGTTGACCTTCCACGAGGACGCTCTCAAGGCGATCGCCGAAAAGGCCATCGAGCGCAAGACTGGCGCCCGCGGCCTCCGCTCGATCATGGAAGCCATCCTGCTCGACACCATGTACGACCTGCCTTCCCTCGAAGGCGTCGAAGAAGTGGTGATCAGCGCGGAAGTGGTAAACGGCAAGGACGTCCGTCCGTTGTACATTTACTCCGAGCGCAAGAAGGACGATGAGCCAGCATCGGCTTAGGTTTTTCGGATCGTTGAATTGAAAGCGCCGGGCGATGAGCCAGGCGTTTTTTTGTTTGTGGGGCCAGCCGATGCCCCTTACGCGGCGACGCTTGCCACGGGCCCGACATAGACCGACTTCGGGCGGATCAGTCGTCCGCCAATCGCCTGTTCCCGCGCATGGGCGATCCAGCCTGTGACGCGGCCCATGGCGAAAACGCAGGTGAAGGCGTCGCGGGGGAATCCCAGCGCCTCGAGCAGCAGTGCAGTGTAAAACTCGACGTTGGTTTCCAGCGGCCGGTCTGGCCTCTTGCGCTTGAGCAGGTCCAGCGCGGCCTGTTCCACAGCTTCGGCCAGTGCCAGTCGGCCGGGCTCGATAGCGCCTGATGCCGCAAGCAGCCGCACCGCGCCCTTGAGGGCATCGGCTCGTGGGTCGCGTACTCGATAGACCCGGTGCCCGAATCCCATCAGCCGTTCGCCACGTGCCAACGCGTCCTCTAGCCAAGCCGGTGCGTCCATGGGGGCGCCGACGCCATCCAGCATGTCGAGGATCGGTCCCGGCGCTCCGCCGTGCAGCGGGCCTTTTAGGACGCTTAGGCCGGCTAGGACGGACGAGGTCAGGCCGGCCTGCGTCGATGCCACCACGCGCGCTGCGAAGGTCGAGGCATTTAGGCCGTGATCGACTACGGTCACCAGATAGCGGTTGAGTGCTGCTGCCTGATCCTTCGACGGCACGGTAGCGTGCAGCATGCGAAGGACGTCCTCGGCGTGGCCGACGCCAGCGTTTGGCGCGATAGGTTCCAGACCTTGCTGCGCGCGCAGCAGCGCTGGTGTGAACACCGCTGGAGCCGCTAGCAGCCGCAATGCCGTGCCAATGTCCTCGCCATCGCCTAGACGCGACATTAGCGCCCGTAGCCCGTCCACGGGCGACAGGGCGATTATGCCCGCATCCGCCGCCGCTACGTGGTTGAACACTTCCACCCGTGCCGCACCCAATGCGGCCGGTAGGTCATCCGGTAGTGGCAAGAACCCGTCGAACAGCAGTGCAATGACATCCTCGTAGCTGCTGCGCTTGACCAGTTCGTCGAGCGACACGCCGCGGATGACCAGCCGGCCGTTGGCGCCGTCCACATCGGACAAAACGGTTTCGGCGGCGACGACGTCTTCGAGACCAGAATTCATCTCGTTCTCCTGTGCTTATTGTGGCGCAAGGTAGACGTGCTAACATTGACGTCAATCTTGACTAATTGGATCAATGTCATGGACTGGCTGACCGCATCGGAGGCGCTGGCTTTGCTCGGCACCCAGCCGCAGACGCTTTACGCCAATGTCAGCCGTGGCCGCATCCAGTCGCGCCCCGATCCTGCGGACAGCCGCCGGAGCCTGTACCGTGGTTATGATGTGCGGCGGCTGGCGCAGCGCGCGTCGGGCCGTCGCAAACAGGAGACCGTGGCCAGTGAGGCGATGCGCTGGGGCGAGCCGGTGCTGGCGACGGCCATTTCAACCGTGCGGGATGGTCGGCTGCTGTATCGTGGGCGAGATACCTGTGAACTGGCAGAGACTGCGACGCTGGAGCAGGTCGCTGAGTTGCTTTGGCAGTCGCCAATTGCATTGTCGGAAACTGAAACAGCCGGGCAGGGGCTCACCGCTGCCTTCATCGGGCTGGCCACACGCGCTGCTGATGCGCCTGCTGCACCGCGATCTACCGCGGCATTGGTGCGGGATGCCAACCAGATTATTGTTGTGCTGGCACAAGCGCTTGCAGGTGAAAACGTAAGTGATTTGTTACATGTTCGTTTGGCAGGGCACTGGAAACGCCCGGATGCTGCAGATGCCATCCGCCGTGCTTTGGTCCTCCTTGCAGACCACGAGCTCAACAGCTCAACCTTCGCCGCCCGCGTTACGGTCTCGACGGGCGCTTCGTTGTGGTCGGGCACGTTGGCCGGGCTCGCTACCCTGCGCGGGCCGCGTCACGGGCTCGCCTCGCGGGAAGTGGGGGCTTTGGCGCAGGATGTCGGGCATGGGCGTGACGCAGAGGCGGCCTTGCGCGATTGGCTGGGGGAAGGGCGCTACTTGCCGGGGATGGGTCACCAGCTTTATCCGGATGGCGACGCCCGCTGTCATGCTTTGCTGGAGAGCTTCGACCTACCGCCAGAATTTGTCGCCTATCTAGCCGCGGCTCGATCAATTAGCGGGGAGGAGCCCAATATCGACTTTGCTTTGGCAGCGATGACCGCGCGTTTCGACCTGCCCAGCGATGCCGGCATAACCTTGTTCGCCCTCGGCCGCGCCGTGGGCTGGCTCGCCCACATGATCGAGCAGGTCACCTCCGGCGAGCAAATCCGTCCCCGCGCCCGCTACGTTGGCATGTAGCTTGCTTGGCACGGGCGTCGATTCAGGGCGCGAACACCCGTTTCCCGCAGCCGCGCACCGAGACGCCAGCGGCAGTCGCGATGCCGATGAGATCGATGCGGCGTGGTTTGGTCATGCTGGTGTCCTTGTGGTTTGGGCCAATGATGACGATATGGGTGGCAAGGGCAAGACGCTTCGGAGCGTTCCCACATCCACCCTGCGCCCAAGGCACATCGGTGTTTCCGGGCTTCCCGCATATCTCCTGTGCGTTCACTCATTAACCGTCACAATTCCGCGCAGGTTGACTTGTGCGGCCCATAGGCGGACCTATTTATTAACCGGAATCAGCGCAGCCTTTATGACTGTAGCTGTCTAGACGGGCGCGCTACCGAACTCCTTTCCCCAGCGCGCCCCGGAAAGGATACAAGATGACGGACGTCACCCCCGCCACTGGCGATGCAAGCCGGGATCGGGTTTACCCAGTCCTTCCCCTGCGTGATATCGTCGTTTTCCCCGGCATGATCGTGCCGCTGTTCGTCGGTCGCGAGAAGTCGGTCAAAGCGCTTGAAGAAGTCATGCGCGATGACAAGCATATTCTCGTCGTGACCCAGAAGAACGCGCAGGACGACGATCCCGCTCCGGACCAGATTTACGCCACAGGCACAATTGCCACCGTGCTGCAGCTGCTCAAGCTCCCCGACGGCACCGTCAAGGTTCTGGTCGAAGGCCTGAGCCGCGCCACCAT
>JAQGKG010000260.1 GCA_028290245.1 Devosia sp.
GCTAATCCTGGATGAAATGCGGAACGAAGCGCGACAGGTTGGCGGTGATGGGTGAGCGATCTTCGCGTACCGCAAGGCCGCAGGCACGGTCGCCGACGATCCAGCTGCCGAGCACGGCATGGCCGCCGTCACTTTCGAACAGTGGCGCATAGGCCTGAATGACGAAGCCTTCTTCGCCGTAAATTCCGGGCATCGAGGCGGTTACCTCACCATCACGGGTGATCGTGACGTTTTCGCCCTCGCGCGACAATAGCGGCTTGCGCACGAAGTTGGTGAGTTCGCTGGCCCTTGCATCGTCCGGGAAATAGGCGGCGAGCAGGTTCGGATGTCCTTCGTGCCGCTTCCACAGCAGAGGCAGCAGGCCTTTGTTGGACAATACCGCTTTCCAGGCTGGTTCGATAAACACGTCGCCTGAAGGAATAAGCTGGCGGGCGAATGGTTCGCGCAACATGAATTCCCAAGGGTATAGCTTGAAGCAGCGGTCGATGACGCGGTTCTGCAGGTCGGTGAAACGCCCTTCGGCATCAATCCCGATCTCGGCCATGTCGAGCAATTCAACCCGATGTCCGGCCTGCACTGCACAGTCCATCAGGTAGACGATGGTGCCGCGGTCTTCTTCGTTGTCGAGCATGCCGGCGAAGTGGAAGATCGATGCCTTCGGGAACTCGCCAAACGCTTCGATCAGGTTTTCCTGCAGCGAATTGAACTGGTCTGCATCATTGGGCAAGACGCCGAGGTTGATCTGGTCGGTGAGCCAATTGTACTGGAAATAGCCGGTTTCGAACACCGACGTGGGCGTATCGGCGTTGTATTCGAGCAGCTTGACTGGCCCGGTGCCGTCATAGGCAAGATCGAACCGGCCATAGAGGTGCCGGTCGCCGCGCTGCCAGGAGCGCTGTACGATGTCCCGCAGCTCTGCGGGGATTGCCAGACGATCGAGCTGTTCCTCGCTGCTTACAATGTCGCCAACCAGGTCCATGCACATCTCGTGCAGCTCGGTCGAAGGCGCCTCGATCCCCTCTTCGATTTCCTGGAGCGAAAACACATAGGCCGCGTCGTCGAGCCAATAGGGCTCGCCATACATTTCATGGAAGCCAAAGCCGACAGCGCGGGCTTTTTCCTGCCAGTCCGGCCGGGCGGGGAGGGTGATCCGTTTCATCTAACCGCCAAAGCCCATGCCGGTGGAGCGCCCACCAAAGCCCTGCCGGGCGACAGTCTGGGTGTTCACGTTGACCGGCTGCATGGTGGAACGATTGGGGGTGATGGCTGTGCTGTTAGCCCGCCCCACAGTCGGGGTCAGAGTCTGGCCCGACCGGTTGCGATAGATCGGGGTCGCGCCATTGTCGCGGCGATAGTTGTTATAGGCACCCATGTTGTTGAAGGCCGACGACATCATATAGCCCGCGAGGAACGGCATGAAAAAGCCGGTGCCGCCACCACTACCGCCGTTGGCCTGCGCCGGAGCCGCGGTGCACTGACCTTCACCATATTCGGCTTCGCAGGCGGCAAGCCCGTCAAAGCGAGGCGCATTGGTCAAATGGGTTTGAACGGCGTCCTGATATCCAGTCTGGCAGACCTGCTGGTCCATGCCGGCTTCGATGCACTGCTGTGCGCTCGTGAACATGACTTCCGCGGGCGCCTCGCCGGCGCAGCCGGCCAATGCCAGGCTGGACGCCGCTATGGTGCCAAGAGCGAGTAAAGGGGATCGGCCACCGATAAAGCGTCTACGCATAGTGTCCTCCTTAGTAGGTCATGCAGGCAGCATTGAGAATGCCGACGGCGAGGGCAATGCCACCGCCCCACAGACCGGCTGCCATATCGCCGTTGGTGATCTTCTCGTGCAGCCGCTGCATAGTGAAGTTTGCGATGTAGAACGCCATAATCTGCGCCAGGATGCCGATCACCGCCCAGATGATATAGTCGACCACGCTGACCGAGTTCGCTGCTGCCGACGCGAGGGGAAGGCTGAAGCCGATCAGCGCTCCGAGGAAAGCGGTTACGGCGGCAACGTTGCCGGCGCGAATAAGCTCCACCTCTTTGTGGGGCGTCAGTGACGTGTAGATGCCGGTGAAAACTGCAAAGGCAACCATGCCGATGGCGAAGTATCCGAGAAAAGCGGGTATCCCTACCAGGTAATCGAGCATTGATGCATTCCTTGGCTTGTGAAAATTTGGTTCAAACGCGGCGCACGTCGGCTGGGCCAAGCCCATAGCCGAGCAGAAATTCGACCGATCCGCCGGCGCGGGCATTTTCAACATCCTGCTCGATGTTGATCAGCAGCATTTCCCGCGCGGTGCCCAAAGGGCGAAAATACAGCATGCAGATTTGATGGATTGTTCGCTTGGTTTCGCCGTCATCCACCTGTTCGACAAATTCGACGGGCTCGGTACGGTCAGGGCCATCGCCCCAGAAACGCTGGAACAGGATGCCGTCGGCGTCGTAGCTCGACTGGCCCAGCAGACCATTGCGACCGCGCCAACGGTCCCACTCGGCGGGACCAGCCGGAACGACGCTGTCCCATGGCTGGTAATAGCTGACGTCCTGCACCTGTTCCCCGGGCTTGCCGGAGCCTGAGAGCACCTGCAGCATGTGATGCTGGTCGTCGTAGTAACGCGAGAGGGTCGTGGCAGCATCGAGCCGCACCTGGCCATAGGCCGAGACGATCATCGGCCCCGATAGTGGCAAGGGCATCGACGGGTGCCCGCCAATCGCGTCAGCTTCGATCGACAGGAAATCCAGCTCTATGGCGCCACCGATGATGACGCCCAGCGGGCCCATCTCGACGGCGACGGGCTTGGCTTCATCGCGCTTGCCGAACCAGTTGACCATGCATGCTCTCCCGATTCATCAAGCAGTTTGTAGCGGCCATGCCCGAAATAGTCACGACCCATCGGCACGAGTGAGTGCACTGCGGCATAAAACCGCCATGGCGAACGATCATGATCGTGACCATGTAACAGCGGATTGGATCGCCTCGTTTTCCATTGTAAAGCAGGCTAAGTCATAGGAAAGGGTCAGGCCCGCGAGAGCGAGCGTGACCCATTCCGCTTATCGAAGTTTTCCGAAACTATGGAGGCCCGCCTTGGAGACCTGGAACCTGACGACGCTGACGCGGCTCTTTGCTGCCGATCCCGAGATGCTCGGCGACGTCGACGTGAATGTGCCCGCAGGAGGCGAGGTCCTCTATGTGACGCTCAAGGAAAAAGGCGACCTCGATGTGTTCGTCACGGTAAGTGGCGAGCGCGACATTCTGGCAAGCGTCGTCTTGGCGCAGTGTTCGAGCATTCCCAATCGGGAAGCGTTCGAGCGCATGGTGCTCAAGACACACAAGTTTGTGCCGCTTTCGAGCTTTGGCATCACGACCATCGATGGCGAAGAATGGTATGAACTGTTCGGCTCATTGTCGGCGCGTTCGCCCGCAGAAATGGTTGTCGAAGAGGTTGCCATTCTGGCCGCCAATGCGGTGGATGCGGCCGGCATGATCGAAGAATGGCGCAGCGGGGAGTTTTCAGCATGAGTGCATGGGGAAAGATTTTTACCGCCATTCGCGGCGGCGTAAGTGAAGCCACGGAAGCGGCAGTCGACAATCAGTCGATGCGCATCCTGGACCAGGAAATTCGTGATGCCGAGCAGGCGTTGCGTCAGGCTCGGTCCGATCTTGCCGGCATCATGGCGTCCAACAAGAGCATGATGCGGCGCATCGAGGAAAACCGCGCCAAGGAAGCCAAGGACAGCGACAGCGCTCGTTCGGCCATCGCAGCCGGACGGACCGACCTGGCACAGGGTCTGGCCCAGCGTATTTCCCTTGTTCGCAGCGAATTGCAGCGCGATCAGCAGGAACTCGATGGTTTGATCCCGCGTCAGCAGCAGATGTTGCGCACCATTCAGGACACCGAGTCCAGAATTACGCAGATGAAGCGCGAAGTGGACAACGTTAAGGCCAACGAAGCCCTGCTGCGGGCGCAGTCTGCCATTGCCCAGAACCAGTCGGGCGTGAATAGCCGCATGGGCACGGCGATGGATAGTCTCGGGCGCATCAAGAAGCGGCAGGAAGAAACCGCCAATCGTATCGCTGCAGGGGCCGAGCTTGCCGCGATTGAAGACGGCACAGATCTCGATCGGCAACTGCGCGAAGCAGGCATCGGCGGGCAAAATCAGTCTGCGGACGACATCCTTGCCCAGTTGATGTCCTCGGCACCTGGCGCCGAGCAGAACACGCTGGCGCCACCGCCCAAACGCCTTACTTGATAATGCTCCTGGGCACGCGGACCAACCGCGTGCCCGTGCCAGTGCTGCAAAGACCGGAAAGGCCTGCTGTTTGACGCTGGCGACGCCCTACTACCTCATCGACAAATCAACCCTGCTGCGAAATCTGACCAGGATTTCATACCTTCGACAGCGCTCCGGCGCTCGTTGTCTGCTGGCGCTGAAGTGTTTTGCAGCCCACGGCGTGTTCGACCTGATGGCGCAGCACATGGATGGAACCACCTCTTCGTCGCTTAACGAGGTCCGGCTGGGTCACGAAAATTTCGGCGGTTTTACCCACGCTTATTCGGTCGCCTTCAGCGATAGCGAAATCGACCGGGTGGTTTCGCATTGCGACACCATCATTTTCAACTCGATCAGCCAACTCGAACGCTTCGCGGAAAAAGCCAAGGGCAAGCAGGTCGGGCTTCGGCTCAACCCGCAGGTCAGTTCATCGAATTACGACCTCGCCGATCCCGCGCGACCGCATAGCCGGCTCGGCGAATGGGACCTCGAACGCATCAGGTCGGCCCTGCCTTCGATCTCGGGCGTGATGATCCACTGTCACTGCGACAACGACAGTTTCGATAGTTTTTCGGCCGTCCTCGATCAGATCGAGCAACGCTTCGGGTCATTCCTCGGACAGCTGAAATGGATCAGTCTCGGCGGCGGCATTCATTTCACTGCCGACGACTATCCGCTCGACCAGCTTGCGGACCGGCTCAAGGCGTTTGCCTTGCGCTGGGGTGTGCAGGTTTATCTGGAGCCCGGCGAAGCCGCCGTTACCGGAAGCACGACGCTGGAAGTGACGGTGCTCGACACTCTGGAGAATGGCAAGCAACTGGCGATCGTCGATGCATCGATCGAGGCGCATATGCTAGATCTGTTGACGTACCGGCTTAGTGCCAAGTTGGCGCCGAACCAAGGGCCGCATCGCTATTTGGTGTGCGGGCAATCCTGTCTGGCCGGCGACGAATTCGGCGAGTTCCAGTTCGCCGAGCCGCTGCAGGTCGGGGATCGCCTCTCGTTCCAAGACGCCGCAGGCTATACGATGGTCAAGAAGAACTGGTTCAACGGCCTCAACATGCCATCCATCGCCGTCCGCGAACTGGATGGCGAGATCAGGCTGATCCGGAGCTTCGACTATTCCGACTATGCCAACAGCCTGTCCTGAGGATTAGCGATTTCCGTGAAAAAGCATGTCCTCATCATCGGCGCAGGCGGCGTCGGGCACGTCGTCGCCCATAAGCTGGGCGGTGCGGCGGATAAGATCGGAAATCTGCATATCGCCTCTCGCACTGTCGAGAAATGCAACGCAATCGCCGAAAGCGTCGCTGCAAAAGCCAACGTCCAAGTGCAAACGCATCAGCTTGACGGGGTCGATGCTGCAGCCACGATGGACTTGATACGGCGAACCCAAGCGAGCATCGTCGTAAATGTCGGTCCATCCTTTATCAACATGACGGTTCTGCGCGCCTGCATCGAAACCGGTGCGGCCTATATCGACACCGCCATCCATGAGGACCCAGCCAAGGTCTGCGAGCAGCCGCCGTGGTACGCCAACTATGAGTGGACCCTCCGCGCCGAATGCGAGCGCCGGGGCATCACCGCTATCCTGGGTGCCGGGTTCGACCCCGGCGTAGTCAACGCCTACGTCGCGCTGGTCGCGCAAGAGTACCTCGATACGCTGGACAGCATCGACATCATCGACGTCAACGCCGGCTCACACGGCCAGTATTTCGCCACCAACTTCAATGCCGAAATCAACCTGCGCGAATTTACCGGAGACGTCTGGAACTGGCAGCAGGGACTATGGGTGGCGAACGCCATGTTCGAGGTCAGCCGAACCGATGACCTGCCAGTCGTCGGCCGACAAAAAAGCTATCTGACCGGCCATGATGAAATTCATTCACTGTCGGCTCACTTCCCCCAAGCCGATATCCGGTTTTGGATGGGGTTCGACGATCACTACATCAACGTGTTCCATGTTTTGAACAAGCTTGGTTTGCTGTCGGAAAAACCAGTGACAATGCCGGACGGCACCGCGGTCATTCCCCTGCAACTGATCAAGAAATTGCTGCCGGATCCAGCGTCCCTGGCCCCAATGTACCAAGGCAAAACCTTTATCGGCGTATTTGCCAAAGGTACCAAGGGGGGCAAACCTCACGAGGTTCTGCTCTACAACACCTGCGATCACGCCGAGTGCTTTGCCGAAATCGGCAGCCAGGCCATCGCCTACACAGCAGGCGTCCCCGCCGCAGCAGCCGCCCTGCTTTTGGCAGACGGCGACTGGGACGTCAGGCGAATGGTCAACATCGAGCAATTGCCACCGAACCCATTTCTGGCGCTTATCGCCCGGATGGGCCTGCCGACATCCATTGTTCAGATGCCACCTAGCAATCTGATTGGTGGTTTGGACAGCTAGGCAGCCCCGTACTCAGGTCCCCACCCAAATATTTGACCATAGCTTGTTAAATCGATAATCTTCGATATATGGAATCAAATCAAGCCATCGATGTTTTTAGGGCCCTGTCACAAGGCACTCGTCTGGACACGTTTCGTCTGCTGATGGAGCAGGAGCCCGACGGCCTAGCGGCTGGCGAGATCGCCCGTCGCCTTGAGGTGCCGCAGAACACCATGTCTACCCATCTGGCTATCCTGACCCGCGCTGGCCTTATCGAAGCCGAGCGCCACAGCCGGTCAATTGTCTCTCGGGCAGTGGTGGATCGCGTGCGCGAGATCGCCAGCTTCCTGGTCCAGGACTGCTGTGGCGGTCGCGCGGAACTGTGCGAACCGCTGGTCGCTGAATTCACCTCTTGCTGCGCGCCAAAAGAGCCGAGCCATGTCTGACCTGCCGCGCCGACTTGTCGCCGAGGCTATTGGCACCGCCGCCCTGGTGGCAACGGTCGTTGGCTCGGGCATCATGGCCGAGACGTTGACGACCGACATGGCCTTGGCGCTGCTGGCGAACACGATCGCCACCGGCGCCATCCTTGTCGTGCTCATCAGCACACTGGGGCCAATCTCGGGAGCGCACTTCAATCCCGTGGTGTCATTGGTATTCGCCCTTCGCCGCGAGCTCCCGGCACGCGATGCGGGTCTCTATGCGCCGGTGCAGGTCATCGGCGGCACCGCGGGCGCCGTCGTCGCCCATGCTATGTTCGAGCTACCGCTATTGCAGGCGTCGACCCATATTCGGACCGGCAGCGCGCAGTGGTTTTCCGAAGGCATCGCGGCCTTTGGCCTGATCGCC
>JAQGKG010000373.1 GCA_028290245.1 Devosia sp.
TGGCGACCCCCTTGCCCAACACCGGCGCCAAGCCTAAAAGGCCCGCAATGCCTGCACCTGCAACCACTTACAGCGACGACCTCGAACTGCTCCGCTCCTCGGCGGTATCAGCCGGCATCATCGCGTCCAGCTTCTTTCGCCGCCCGGTCAAAAGCTGGGACAAGGAGAATTCCTCGCCGGTGAGCGAGGCCGATATCCTTGTGGACCGTTATTTGGCCAATGCTTTGCTACAGGCGCGGCCCAATTATGGCTGGTTGAGCGAAGAGACTGTCGACAATCCGAGCCGGCTCGATTGCGAGCGCGTCTTCATCGTCGATCCGATCGACGGCACCGGTGGATTCCTTCGCGGCGAGGATAGCTGGACGGTTTGTATCGCGGTGGTGGAAAATGGCGTGCCGGTGGCCGGCGTCGTCTACGCCCCGGTGCGCGACGAAATGTATGACGCGGTAAAGGGCGAGGGCGCACGGCTCAATGGCCGTCCTATCCAGCGCACCCGCCGCGCTGGTGCCGCGCCGGTCATTCCGGCTGCAGGTGCGGTGCATCAGGAAATGCAGGCGGCAGGGCTCAATTATACGCGCGGTCCTTATTACCCGTCGCTGGCTTATCGCCTGGTGCAGGTGGCGACCGGCAAGCTTGATGGCGTGGCCAGCCGTCGCGGCAGCCAGGATTGGGATATTGCAGCCGCAGCGCTCATTCTTGACGAAAGCGGCGTCGATATCGCGGATGTCTGCGCCGGGTTCCCTCGTTTCAACAGACGAGATGTGCGCCATGGGGCGCTTGCGGCGCTCAGCGATATGAGCCTAAAACCCCTCGTTCACGCGGCGCTGATCAAGGTTTACGGCTGCCCCGCGCCCGAAAGCGGCGACGCGGACCTGTCTTCTCCAACTCACACGGACCTGACCCATGGCTAACCAGACCCCCGACAAGCAGCTTCTACACCTCGTCATCGGTGGCGAACTCTCCAGCCTTGAGGGCGTAACCTTTGCCGATCTCGACAAGGTCGACATTGTCGGGCTCTATCCGAACTATGCCGCAGCCTATGGCGCATGGAAGCAGAAGGCCCAGATGACAGTGGATAGCGCCCAGACGCGGTATTTCATCGTGCATCTGCATCGACTGTTGGAGCCTGAGACGCACAAGGCCTAACTCACCAACGCATCCACGATAGCCGCCATCGCCCCCGGGCCGCCTATGCGTTGGCGGCCGATGTTGGCGAGGCGACGGCGTTCTTCGTCATCGCCCAGTAGGTTCGCCAAGGCCGCGCCGATGGCCGGCGCTTCTGGCGGCACCACCGTCCGGGCTTCGCCGAACAGCATCTGTTCATCGGTGAAGCGTGAGCGACGATCGCGTGGATTGATGAAGGTGATGGCCGGCTTGCCCATGCCGAGCGACTGCACTGTCGCCGTGCCGGCCTGCGACATCACCAGATCCGAGGTCGCCAGCAGATTGCCCATGGCAGAGCCGCGGGCCATGTGGATGGTCAGGTCGCCATCCGACAACTCTCCAAGATCCTCAGGCTCGGCACTCAGCATGGCTGTGCGTTTGAGGCCGGTCTTCTTCGCCAATTCATCGACATTGACGCTGCCGGCCACGGCGAGGAACACATCGGGGCGCAACTCGGCTGGCAGGCTGCGCAGGGCATTGACCTGCAGTTCGAAACTCTCCGCAGTCAGGGCGCGGCTGCCGGGCAGCAAGGTGACGGCCTTTGCCTTGTGGCGGCGAGCCCCGGCATCGTAGTCGCCATAGGGGATGGTATCCATCATGACATTGCCGGCACAGCGCGCGTCGATGCCGAGATGTTCGAGGGTGCGCGCCAGATTGTCGGCGCGGCAGAATACTGTGGTGCAGGCGCGCTTGATGGCCCAGCGCTCGATGCTGGAATAGAGCCGGGCCGAGCCGGTCTTGTAGACGTCGATGTAATAGAGGCCGCGATGGCCGGTGGCGTAGGCGGCGAGCACGCCGACCATATCGCCGACCACGACGACGCGGTCATACTTGCCGCGGATCTGGCGCAGGTATTTCAGGGCCGGTGGCACGGTGGCGAGACCGCCGGTGGCGATGTCGCGGCGCAGCGAGCCCTTGACGTTGCGCCACCCTTCCGAAGCCAGGGTAGCCCGTGGTCCGACGATGGGGCAGACTCCGGCATAGGCATTGCCCGAGCCGATCATCGGATAAGCATCGACTTCGATGTTTTTGGGCAGGCTTTTGATAATGGCGGCGGCAATGCCGTCTTCGCCATGGCCGTTCGAGATAAACAGATACCGGTTCCGGCCCGACGCTTCGGCCGCCACCATCAGGCTCCGCGGCCGAAACGCTCGAAGGCGCTGTGGGCTGCTACGGCGTCGGCATAGGGCTCCTGCCGGTCGACACTCCAATAGAACAGCTCATCGAGCGGGATCGGCTTTTGCGTAATGGCACAGCGGACGAAAGTGCCGGGCTTGAGCACGACATAGTCGCCATCCATGTAGCGGATCACCGCCTCGGTGGGCGAAAAGCCCTTGTCGAAGATGTTCATGCCGATCTTCCTTCGCCGTTTGATCCGATATAGCGACTGATATCGCCGATCAAAAGAGGCTTTCCTGACTGTCGGTGTCCACTTGTGGACGTGGTTTCTTCTTTATAGTCGGGCTGCCGGCAATAGTCGCGCCCACATCGCCGTCGGCAAACTCGATAGCGACGGCATCGCCGGGGCTGAGACCAGCCCGTTGATGCACCAGATTGCCCTCGGCATCCTTGACCACCGCATAGCCGCGCGCCAGCACGCTGCGATAGCTCAGCGACACCAGCAGCTTGCCGGATTGGGTCAGGGCGGCGCGGCGATCGCTGAGATTTTGGACAAACCCAGCCAGCAAACGCGCCGTCAGCGGCGTCAACTGGCTCTGCGAATGGCGCAGTTCGGCCTTCAGCGCATTGGGCGACAGCTTGGGGCCGATAGCGTCGAACAAGGCGCGCTTGCGCTCGACCAGGCGTCCGGCAGCAGCAGCAAGGCGTTCGGCGC
>JAQGKG010000397.1 GCA_028290245.1 Devosia sp.
GTCAACAAGCGCGTGAAGAACTTCATCGCTCCACCCGACAACCGTCTGCGGCTCAATGCCGTGGAAGTTGAGTAATCAATCATATGCCCCCCGAGTTCTTCGGGGGGCAGCCTACCGGATAGGTGACGTCCCGTGATCGGCTTTATCTTAAAGAGACTATTGCAGGCGGTCTTTGTCGTCATCGCGGTCAGCCTGATCGTGGCCGTCGCAATCCGCATGACTGGTGACCCAGCGCACATGATTTCGCAGGGTGCGACCGGCATCACAGAGGCGGATTTGGCGCGCATCCGGGAAGGACTGGGGCTGAACGAGCCCTTCATCATCCAATATCTGAATTCGCTCAAAGGTCTGGTTACCTGGAGCTTCGGCAACAGCTTCGTGGGAGGAACGCCTGTCAACCTGTTGATCTCCAAGGCGCTGCCGGCAACCTTGCTGCTGGCCTTCACTTCGCTGCTGGCCTCGATCATTATTTCCATTCCCCTTGGCATCACTTCTGCCGTTTCGAAGGGCAGGTGGAGCGACCAACTGATCCGTATTTCCTCGCTGATCGGTCTTTCATTCCCGAATTTCTGGCTGGCAACGATGCTGGTGCTGCTGTTTGGGGTGACCCTCAAATGGCTGCCGCCTTCAGGGATGTCGGGGATCGAAAGCTTCATCATGCCGACGCTCACCATGGGCGTCATTCTTACCGCGACGAATGTGCGGCTGGTGCGGACCACCATGCTGGAAACGCTGAACTCGCAATATGTCATGGTCGCTCGTGCCAAGGGGCTGTCGGAGAACGCGGTGCTGTACAAGCACGCCCTCCGCAACTGCGCCATTCCGCTGATCACCTATTTTGGCCTGCAGTTCGGCGGGCTTCTGGGCGGCATCGTCGTCATCGAACGCGTGTTCAACTGGCCCGGCATGGGCACGTTGGCTTTCGATGCCGTGTCAGCCCGCGACTACCCGGTGCTGCAAGCCGTCATCATGATCCTGTCGCTGATGATCGTTCTCGTGAACTTGATCGTCGATATTGCCTACGGGCTCATCGATCCTCGCATTCGTAAGGAATGAGCGGCATGGCCAGCATTCTCAATTCGTCGTCACTGCGCCGTTTCATGTCGCTGGAATTCATTCTGGGGGCCGTCCTGCTCGTGGTGATCGTTGGCGCCGTGGTCTTTTCGGGATGGCTGTTTGTCGATCCATCGAAGATTTCGCTTTCGGCGCGGCTGGTGCCGCCGCTGCAGAACCCGGCACACCTGCTGGGCACTGATGCGCTGGGCCGGGATATTCTGGCTCGCGTCGCCAATGGCGGCTGGATCTCGCTTCAGGTGGGCGTCATATCGGTTGTCGGATCTGTCGTGTTCGGCGTCGGCATGGGGCTGGTGGCGGGCTACTATCGCGGCATCTGGGACGTCATCGTGATGCGCTTTGCCGATGTCCAGCTGGCGCTCCCCTTCATTCTTCTGGCGATTACCTTTGTCGCTATCCTCGGCGGCTCGCTGACCAACACCATCATCCTGCTGATTGTCAGCCAATGGGTGCAGTATGCGCGGCTGGTGCGGGCTTCCGTGCTGTCGCTGCGCGAGCGTGAATTTGTGCTGTCGGCCAAGGCCATCGGCGTGGCGGACCGGCACATCATTCTGCGCCATCTGCTGCCGAACCTGCTCGGCCCGGTGATCGTGCTGATCACCCTCAACGTGGCCAACAACATCCTGCTGGAAAGCTCGCTGACCTTCCTGGGCCTTGGTGTCGATCCGACCATTCCTTCCTGGGGTGGCATGTTGGCCGAGGGTCGGACCTATCTGCAGACCGCCTGGTGGATTTCGGTCGTGCCCGGCATGGCGATCCTTTTGACCGTGCTTGGCCTGAACCTGATCGGCGACTGGCTGCGCGACGCCCTCGACCCTGCGGGGAGGACCAACCGTTGATCCTGTTTGAACGGACCTTTGCCGCAACACTGCAGCACCTGAGCGAGACGCTTTCGGGCCGGATGGTCGACACGTGGACTTTCGATGATGCCGCCACCCGGGGCGCCGCCGAGGCGGGCTTTGCTGCACGCGGAATAGCGGCGCGGTGCCGCTCCGCCTACAAGCCACTCGTGCTGGCGTTTCGGGATGAAATCGAGACCGCGGGGTTGCTCAGGTCGCGTATCGTCTGGCCACGCCATCCCAATGCCGGTCCCCGCCGCTTCCTGCTGGAAAGTTACCCGCTGACCGCGTTGTTTCCAGACGTTTCCTTCGAGTTCGTTGAAGGGCCTGAAAGCACCTACCAGCCAGTTTATTCAGTGAAACTGACTTATGCCGATGGGCGGGAGATTGACACATCAGTCCTCGCTCCAAACCGGGTGCATCAGGACTATGGTGGCAACACCGTGCTGTCGCCCTCGGGGTGGCTTGTGGTTGACGGTGTCGGTGCTGCACTGGAGACCGAGTACGAGCAACTGTTCCATCAAACGATGAAGGCGATCGGCAAAGCCAGCTGGGACAAAGAGCCGTTCTTTGAAGTGCTCAACATTGACGTGACCCTGCCTGTCGCAGACGAAGATCTGGGGGTCGGCGACGAGGTTCTCTCGCTGCGCGAAGCGCTGCATGAGGACATCTATTTTTCGGCTCTCGAGTTGTTTGGCCGCTTGGCCGGGCGCCAAGCCGGTGCGCGGGACCTGCAGCCGGGGCAGATTGTGCCTGATATTCGCTTTGGCGATGCGGCCATCGTGCGTGTTGAGCTGCTGTCGCATGATTGCGTCTCGACGTCCGACTATCTGCAAGACCTCGACACCGCCGCCGGGCCGCTGTCGCAGGCGCAGATTGCTGCCGAGGTGGCGCGGATTCCAGGGCAGCCATTTTCCGCGCGCTCCGTTGCCGGCCGAGACATCAGCGGCGTGTTCCATCCTGGCTCTGAGCGCGGGGTAATCATCTCCGCGGGTCAACATGCCAATGAGACCACTGCGCCCGTCGGTACTTTGCGCGCCGCGCAACGTCTGGCCGCACAGCCAGGGGCAAGCTTCACGCTATGTCCGCTGGAAAATCCAGACGGCTACGCGCTGCATCAGCGGCTGATGGAGACCAATCCCCGGCATATGCACCATGCTGCGCGCTATACGGCACTGGGCGATGATCTTGAGTATCGGACGGGTGCGGAGCTCTACGAGCAGGGGATTCGTGTTGAGGCGGAGGCCTTGCTGCCCGCGCTGTTGCACCTGAACCTGCACGGCTACCCGGCGCATGAGTGGACGCGGCCCCTGTCGGGCTATGTTCCGCGCGGGTTCGAAGTTTGGACCATCCCGAAGGGCTTTTTCTTGCTGATGCGTCATGCGCAGGGCTGGGACAGGCCTGCACGCCAGTTGATGAGCGATGTCACCGAACAGCTCAACGCGGTCCCGGGTCTACGCGAGTTCAACGACCGGCAGATCGCGCTGTTCGAGCGGCATGCGGGCGAAACGGGTTTTGAAATCCTCAACGGTTTTCCCGTGCGGATTTCCCAGGATGACCGTCACCGGCTTCCCATGACATTGATCACCGAGTATCCCGACGAGACCGTCAGCGGCGATGCTTTCCGGGCCGGGCATGAAGCGCAGATGGCAACCGTGCTTGCCGCGTATGCGGCGCTGCAGGACCTGCCGGACGAGATATTGCCGTCATGGCCCGCAGCGTGACCTCTGCTCGCCGTCGCCGGAGACTATAGATTATGACCTCGATCGACTTGAACAGTGACCTTGGCGAAAGCTTCGGCCACTGGAAAATGGGCGACGACGCGGCAATGCTGGAGCTTGTCACCAGTGCCAATGTCGCCTGCGGCTTTCACGCTGGCGATCCGGACGGAATCCTCCGCACGCTCCGGTCGGCTGCCGAGCGCGGCGTCACGATTGGCGCGCATGTCGGCTATCGCGATCTGGTGGGCTTTGGTCGCCGGAACATGGAGCCGGCGGACGCTGAATTGATCGCGGATACCATCTATCAGATCGGTGCGCTGCAAGGCCTGGCGGCGGCAGCAGGCACGCGTGTGTCTTATGTGAAGCCGCATGGCGCGCTGTACAACACGATGGCACACGATGCGCGGCAAGCTGCGGCGGTGATCACTGCGATCAAGATGTTCGCCCCCGATTTGCTACTGATGGCTCTGTCGGGTGCGCCAGTGGTCGAGCAGGCCCGCGCGGCCGGTCTGACCGTAATTTGCGAGGTCTTTGCCGATCGGGCCTATATGCCGGATGGCACATTGGCGTCGCGCGCTCAGGCCGGGTCAGTGCTGCATGATCCCGAGGCAATTGCGCATCGCATGATACGGCTGGTCGAACAGGGGAAGCTGACGGCCATTGACGGCAGCGCGTTGACGCTTGAAGCGCAGTCGATCTGCATTCATGGCGACACCCCGGCAGCGGTTGCCATCGCGCACCAGCTGCGATCCGAGCTTGGCGGGGCAGGGGTTACCCTTGCTTCCTTTGCAGCTTAGCGCCGGGGAGAACATGCGCTTTTTGGCTGCCGGCGCCGACGGACTTCTGATTGAACTTGCTGGTATGGAGCAGGCCCTGGCGCTGTTTGACCGGCTCCAGGCTGCGCTACCGGCTGGCGTGTCCGAAGTCGTCCCTGCCGCCCGAACGGTTTTGGTGCGGTTTGATCCTCTGGCTACAAACGTGGCGCAGCTGCGCAAGCAGCTTGGCAGCATTGACCTCACCCACGCGCCTGAGTTAGTCGGCGAGACCTTCGGCATACCAGTGATCTACGACGGTGAGGATATTGCCGAGGTGGCCGAGATGCTCGGGTGGTCGGTATCCGAGCTGATCCGTCGTCACACGGCGGCCGTCTATACGGTCGCATTCACGGGTTTTGCGCCCGGTTTTGCCTATATGATCTGCAGCGATCCTGCATTCAATGTGCCGCGACGGTCAACGCCGCGTGTGCGTATTCCGGCCGGTGCCGTTGCCCTCGCCGGAAAATTCGGAGGCATCTATCCGACCGATAGCCCGGGCGGCTGGCAATTGCTGGGCCGGACGACAATTCCAATGTGGGATTTGTCGCGGCAGCGGCCCGCATTGCTTGTGCCGGGCGATCACGTGCGGTTTCGCGAGGCGGTCGAGGCTGATGCCGTGGTCGCTCCGAGGATCGTCTCGCCGTCTCGTGATAATGTCGAAGAAACCAAGGCGCCTTGCCTGACGATTGTTCGGGCTGATCGTCCGGTGCTGTTTCAGGATGATGGACGCCCCGGGCAGGCGGCGCAGGGTGTTTCGCGATCCGGTGCGCTTGATCGATCAAGCTTCCATGCGGTCAACCGCATGTTAGGCAATGCGCCAAACACGCCAGCGCTTGAGCTGGTTTTCGGCGGGCTGGAACTGCGGGCGGATGCGCCTGTTACGCTCGCGCTTTCGGGCGCGCCGTGCCGTGTGGAGCTAAAACGCTCCAACCGGCCAAGCATCACGCTGTCTGACGGTCGCCCGTTCGCCCTTGATACGGGGGATGTCGTCTCGTTTGGCGCTCCATCCGTTGGGATGGTCAGTTATCTGGGCGTCAGAGGCGGTTTTGCTGTCAATCTGGTGATGGGATCGGCGGCGCACGACACCCTGTCCCGCATCGGCATGGCGCCGGTTTTGGCCGGAACCAAGTTATCGTCGGCAGGAGCCCGGTCAATGGCTGTCGAGCCTGATCTGGGGACCGAATTTCGACTGCCGAGTAGTGCGGACTGCGTGGTGCTCGATGTTGTCATCGGTCCAAGGGATGACTGGTTCTCGTCAGACGGCCTGCGCACCTTGATCGAACAGGAATGGCTGGTGACGGCGGAAGTCAGTCGGGTCGGCAAGCGCCTGTCGGGCGAGCAACCGCTTGAACGCCTGAACACTGCCGAGCTGCCCTCGGAGCCAACGGTTCCCGGCGCCGTCCAGGTGCCGCACAGTGGGCAGCCTCTTATCTTTCTGTCCGACCATCCAGTAACGGGCGGGTATCCCGTCGTTGCGGTGGTCGCCAGCCATCATCTCGATCTTGCCGCACAGGTGCCGCCCGGCGCCCG
>JAQGKG010000403.1 GCA_028290245.1 Devosia sp.
TGTCGGGTAATGCCGCCACCGTCGATGAAGTGATGACCACGCGTTTGACGCCGGCCCGCTCGGCCGCGCGCAACACCCGCAGCGTTCCGTCCCGTGCCGGCCCGACCAGGTCTTTCCCCTTGAACTCGCCCAGCGGCATG
The DNA here is from genome assembly GCA_028290245.1 of Devosia sp. Lineage (GTDB taxonomy): Bacteria > Pseudomonadota > Alphaproteobacteria > Rhizobiales > Devosiaceae > Devosia. The sequence continues at coordinate 141 of JAQGKG010000403.1, forward strand.
GGGGAGGCGACATGCATTACAAAGTCCACGCCCGCCATGGCAGCTTCCCAGCCGCCGTCCTCGAGCAGGTCCGCCTCGACCAGCTCGAGCCGGTCGCCCACTTCGAGATGCTTGGCCAGCGCCGTGCGTATCTCGGCTTCGCGCTTGCGGCTGCGGACGGTGCTGCGCACGCGGTAGCCGCGCCGCAGCAGCGTCAGGATAACCCAGAGCCCGACAAATCCGGAGCCGCCGGTGACCAGAACGGTTTCATTTTCGATGGACATATTCATCTCCTGCGACTATTTGTAAACGTGTGTTTACTTCAGCGCCTCGCCGCAAGTCAACAGGTGTTTACATGATCGCCGACGATACCCCCAGCCGCCCCCGCGATGCTGCTGCAACCCGTGAAGCCATTTTGTCTGCCGCCAAGCTGGCCTTTTCCGAAGGCGGCTCGGACGTCGGCGTGCGCGACATTGCCGCGCGGGCAGGGGTCAATGTGGCGCTGATTAACCGTTATTTCGGCTCCAAGGACCAACTGCTCGAAGCCGTGGTCTGCTCCATGCCCATCGGCTTTGCCGCCGCCTTGCGCGCCGACCGCGCCAATTTCGGCTTGACCGTCGCCCGCGGCCTGCTAGCCGGTTGCCACGGCACGGGCGGCTTCGATCCGACACTGGTCATGCTGCGTTCGCTCGGTAGCGCCAATGCCATGGCAAGTTTTTCCCCGCTGCTCGATACCTGGCTCGATCCGCTGGCCGAAGCACTTGGTGGCACCGACGGCCGGCTGCGCGCCGAACTGATCCTGTCCGCCATTGCCGGCTTCCAGATCTTCGGCCGCGTCGCCCGCACCCGCGGCATTGCCGATGCGCCCGACGCCACGGTGATTGCTCTGCTCGGCGACACCATCCAGCGCTATGTCGATCTGCCCGCCATCTAGCCAAAAGTCTCGATTTCGGCGCATCGAGCTTATATCTGCATAAATGACGCGCCGGACATGCGACTCGGCTGCGCGGAGAACGCCTTGATATGACGCCGGACTTTGACCTGCAGCGCCACAACACCTTCGGCCTGCCAGCCCGCGCCCGCTTCGGCACCATCGTCACCCACGCCGACCAACTCGCACCGCTCCTCGCCGAAGCCGCGACAATGCACCTGCCTTTGCGCGTCCTCGGCGGCGGCAGCAACGTGGTCCTGCGCCCGCGTTTCGAAGGCGTTATCGCCCTGATGGGTATCCCCGGCCGCGACATCCTCGGTACCCACGGCAACCACACCCTGGTACAATTCGGTGCTGGCGAAAACTGGCACGCCATCGTCGAATGGACCCTCAGTCAAAACCTGCCCGGGCTCGAAAACCTCGCCTCCATTCCGGGCACAGTCGGCGCTGCACCGATCCAGAATATCGGCGCCTATGGCCTCGAACTGGTGGACCGCTTCCACTCGCTGCAGGCTTTCGACACCACCGACAACACCATCCGCACCTTTAATCGCGACGAGTGCGAATTCGCCTATCGCCAGAGCTTCTTCAAGCGCGCGCCAGGCCGCTTCATCGTCACATCGGTAACGCTGGCGCTACCCAATGACTGGCGGCCAAACCTCGCCTATCCCGGCCTCATCGACATTCCAGCCGATGCCGATGCGAAAACGATTATGGACCGCGTCGTCGCCGTCCGCGCCAGCAAACTGCCCGATTGGCGCGTCACCGGCAACGCCGGCTCTTTCTTCCACAATCCCATCGTCGAACCCGAAGTGGCCTATGCCATCGCCGCCGAATTCCCATCTTCACCGCGCTTTTCCGCCCCCGAAGGCCGCATCAAGCTTTCCGCCGCCTGGCTGATCGAACGCGCCGGCTTCAAAGGCCACACCCACGGCTCTGCCGGCGTTTCGCCAAATCATGCCCTCGTCGTCGTCAACAATGGTGGCGCCACCCAGGCCGAAATCACCGACCTCGCCGCCGAAATCGTCGCCGGTGTCGCAGCCCGCTTCGGCGTGCAACTCGTGCAGGAACCAGAGCTGCTTTGAGCGGTTGCCGAAGGATGATTTAGGTCGACAGACCCTGCAACAGGCGTACCATGCCCGTTCCATCCTGCCTCGGTAAGAGAATATGTATTCCACGATACAACTGATCAACCTGCTTGGCGCTGGGGCTCTTTTGCTCTGGGGCCTGCGACTGATCAAAACCGGGGTGATGCGGGCCTTCGGCGCCTCGTTGCGGCTATGGATCGCCAAGGGAACCGGCAATCGCTTCACCGCAGTCCTCTCCGGCATCATGGCCACGCTGGCGCTGCAATCGAGCACCGCGACGGCCGTCATAACCGCATCCTTTGCCAGCAATGGCGCCATCAATCCACGTATGGCGCAGGCGGTGATGTTGGGCGCCAATGTCGGCACTTCGATTGCCGCGGTGATCCTGTCGCTGGACGTCCATTGGTTCGCCTCAGCCATGGTGCTGATCGGCGTCAGCATTTTCCAGATGAGCAATTATGCCCGCGGCAAAGGCATCGGCCGCGCCGTACTCGGCCTCGGCCTGATGCTGCTGGCGCTGCAACTTGTCGGCAATGTCACCGGCCCGCTGCGCCAGTCCGAAGTGATGATCGCGGTACTCTCCGGCCTCGACGACGCGCCGGCCTTCGCGCTGATCCTCGCCGCCGTACTGGCCTTCGTCGCCTCATCGAGCCTTGCCGTGGTGCTGTTCGTCGCGTTGCTAGCCTCGGCCGGTATCGTCTCGCCGTCACTGGCCATTACGCTGGTCGCCGGCGCAAACCTCGGCGGCGCCATCCCGCCATTGCTCGCCGTGCTGGGTGAGGGCGTCGAGGCACGGCGGCTTACCCTGGCCAATCTCGTCGTCCGTGCCCTCGGTGCATTGACGCTGACCATTTTCGCCCAGCCCGCCGCCACGCTGCTGCAGGCCTTCCTCCCCGATGACAGCATGCTGACCGTGGCCGCCCACATCGGCTTCAACCTCGCCTTGCTGGTGGTGTTCCTGCCGCTGCTCGGCCCCATCGGCAAGCTGGCAGCGCTGGCCGTGCCCAAGCCCGCGACCCCCGAACGCGGCGCCAATTACCTCGACGACAGCGTGCTCGATACGCCAACCATCGCGCTTGCGACCGCAGCACGCGAAACCCTGCGCGTCAGCGACATCGTATTGCGCATGCTGCAAGGCAGCCTCGACGCCCTGCGCAAGCCTGGCCCCGCGGCGCGCAGCATCGTCTCCATGCTCGACGACGACGTCGATGCAATCAATCAGGCCATCAAGCTTTACCTGACCCGGCTGGACCAAACCGAGCTCGACGAGGACGATGCGCGACGCTCCACCGAAATCATGGGCTTTGCCATAAATCTTGAGCATGTCGGCGATATCGTCGAAAGCGGCCTCGTCGATGTGGCGACCAAAATCGCCAAGCGCCAGCTTAAATTCTCCCCCGACGGCCTCGCCGAGATCGTCGCGCTCTACGAAAAAACCATCACCAACATGCAGCTCAGCCAGACCGTGTTCATGACCGCCGACCCGCAACTGGCCCGCCAGCTCGTGGCCGCCAAGGTCGAAGTGCGGCGGCTCGAGGCGCAATCGGCCAAGGCCCATATCCAGCGGGTGCGCGAGCGCCTGCCGGCCTCGGTCGAAACTAGCTCGCTGCATCTCGATATCCTGCGCGATCTCAAGCGCATCAATGCCCATCTGGCCTCGGTGGCCTATCCCATTCTCGAAACCAAGGGCGAGCTCGACGAGAGCCGCCTGCGTCCCGATCCGGCGCTGACGCCGCGGATCGCGTCCGAATAATCCTGGAGTTGAAGATGAATTACGAAACGGTCCTCGCGGACATGATCGCCGTTGCCCGCGAAGCTGGCGCGCTGACGCTGGAACACTTCAAGCGCTTCCGCGAGCTGGAAATCGGCATCAAGGGTCCGGCCGATTTCGTCTCCGACGCCGACATGGAAAGCGAACTGCTGATCCGCAAGGTGCTGTTCGAGCGCTACCCGGGGTTCAGCTTCACCGGCGAGGAATTCGACCCGGTCGACACCGACAACGAACACCGCTGGCTGGTCGACCCCATCGACGGCACCACCAACTTCATCAACGGCATGCATTACACCATCTCGATTGCCCTCCGCCGTGACAACGAGACAGTCGTCGGCGTGCTGTATAATCCGCCGGCTGACGAGATGTTCTGGTCCATCGCCGGGCAGGGCGCCTTCATGAACGGCGAGCGCCTCAAGGTCAGCAACCAGGCCGACATCGGCCTGTTCAACATCGGCACTGGCCTGCCAACACCCGGCCTGCAACTCTATCCCGGCGCCTACGACCGCCTCGACGCCATCCGCGCCCCTGTCGGCGCCGTCCGCATTGTCGGCAGCGCTGCCAACAGCTGCGCCTACGTCGCCCTCGGCCGCCTCACCGGCTACTACGAAGAAACCGGCTTCGTCGACACCGCTGCAGGAATATTGCTGGTGCAGGAAGCCGGCGGCATAGTCACTGACTGGTGGGGCCGCGGCCCAGAAATCTACGAGCGCACCGGAACGCTGATCGTCGCCAACAAAGCCACGCATGCGTATCTAATCGAAAAGCTGAAAGACGTGCCGATGAAGGATCCCGAGCTTTGAGCCGTCCCGTAGGGCAAATCGCGCCAGTGGCACGATTTGAGGCGAGAAGGCCATGAAGGCTATGCCCGAGTGGCCCAGACGCAGCACAAACTCGGTGTCATCCCGGCCTTGAGCCGGGACC
>JAQGKG010000047.1 GCA_028290245.1 Devosia sp.
CATTTCGCCTGGCATGATTTTCAAGTCGACACCGCGGATTACGGCCCGGTTGCCGTAACGGAAACCGATATTGTTGATATCGATCCGACCCGCGACCTTGTCCAGATGCACCGGATTGTTCGATTCCGGCACGCTCGATACATGATCGAGAATATCGAAAATGCGCTTGGCGCCGGCTGCCGCTTTTTGCGTGACAGACACGATCCGGCTCATGGAATCGAGGCGCGTGTAGAAACGGCCGATGTAGGCGAGGAAGGCGGTCAGCACACCCACCGTGATGTGCCCGCGCGAGACTTGCCAGATGCCGACCGCCCACACGATCAGCAAACCGAGCTCGGTCAGGAAGGTGACAGTCGGCGAAAACAGCGACCAGACTTTGTTGACCCGGTCATTGATCATCAGGTTGTGGCGATTGGCTTCCCGAAAACGAGCCGCTTCGCGCTTTTCCTGGGCGAATGCCTTGACCACGCGGATGCCGGGTATGGTGTCGGCCAACACGTTTGTCACTTCCGACCAGATCCGGTCGATCTTTTCAAAGCCATGGCGGAGCTTGTCGCGCACCACGTGGATCATCCAGGCGATGAACGGCAGGGGCAGCAGCGTGACCAGCGCCAGCCAGGGGTCGATCGATAGCAGGATCGCCGCGGTCATCAGAATCATCAGCACATCGGTCGCGAAGTCGAGCAAATGCAATGACAGAAAGACACATATGCGGTCGGTCTCGGAGCCGATGCGGGTCATCAGGTCCCCGGTGCGCCGGCCGCCGAAATATTCCAGCGACAGCCGGAGCAGGTGCTCGTAGGTCGTGGTGCGCAAATCGGAGCCGATGCGTTCACTGACGATCGCCAGAATATAGGTGCGCGCCCACCCGAGCAGCCAGGCGACCAGCGCCGAGCCAAACAGGCCGCTCAGATACAGTGTGACCAGGCCGACATCGATCGGCGCCCCGTTCTGATAGGGGATCAGCACGTTGTCCATCAGGGGCATGGTCAGGTAGGGCGGCACCAGCGTCGCCGCCGTGGAAGCCAGCGTCAGAAAAAAACCAAGTATCAGTTGCCCCTTGTAGGGCTTGGCGAAGCGCCATAGCCGGAACAGGTTAGAGGTCGAGGGCGGGGTAAGTACTTCGGTCGTGCAGATCGCGCATTCTTCCTGTCCTGGCTCCAGGGGGGCCTTGCAACTCGGGCATACAGCTTCTTTGGCGGCAGCGTGGGGCCGCTCCGAAACGGCGGCGTTGCATTGTTGCTTGAAAGCGTCAATCACGCGCAACGCGTCCGGGTTCTGGTTCAGCGTGAAGCGCCAGGACGCCAGACGTGCTGTATCGTCATGCAATTCCAGCGTGCCGACGCCGGCATGGTCGTGATGCGTCAGTATGAGGTTCGGCCGGTAACGCCATTCGCTCCAGTCGGCGTCACCCTGCGTCTTGGTAAGCAGGCGCAGGGTGGTGACGACCACGATGCCTGCGGCAAATCGCAGATTCGTGTCGAGATCGAGCTCCACTTGGGCGAGTATGGCTTCGCCGTCCTGCAGGCGGGTCTCCATGTCGTCGCGCCAGGCGGATGGAAATGCATGTCTTTTTGCTAACGACACCGGGGATTCTGTTTTCATTGAAGCGGTAAGGTGATTCGGGAGACGCGCTACGTCTGCTGAACTTGTTTGAAGGATTAGATATCTTTACTTCAGGATGGCGCCAAGTATACCGACAGCTGCCACTCTTGTTTCTTACACTTACATTCTGTATTACAAATTTTTCAGTTCATAGTTAAACTAACCGGACTTTTGAGACGTTAATCGTTGGAAATAAAACCCATTTGCGAACCTGAGCCACTGCGGCCCACTATCCATCAGCCCCAAGATTCATACATGAAGAACAAAAAGACCATTGAGATCATCAACACGATGGCTCTGCGCGGTCCGAACATCTGGACTTACCGTCCGATCATTGAAGCATGGGTCGACATCGGCGATCTCGAAGATTCGCCTTCGAATACCATCCCCGGCTACTACGAACGCCTGACCGGCATGCTGCCGGGTCTGGTTGAGCATCGTTGCGGCGTCGGCGAGCCCGGCGGTTTTTTGCAGCGCCTGCGCGAAGGCACCTGGCCGGCTCACATCATGGAACACGTGATGATTGAGTTGCAAAACCTCGCAGGCGTTCAAACCGGTTTCGGCAAAGCCCGCGAAACGTCGACCCGCGGTGTCTACAAGGTGGTGGTTCGGGCACGGCATGAGCACGTCAGCCGCCTGGCCCTCACTTCGGCGCGCGACCTGGTCATGGCGGCGATGGAAGATCGGCCGTTCGATGTGGCGGCCGCGGTGCAGGAGATGCGCGAGCTCGCGGACTCCGTAGCGCTTGGCCCCAGCACCGCCTGCATCGTCGAAGCGGCGAACGACCGTCGCATTCCATCGATCCGGCTGAACGAAGGCAACCTGGTACAGCTCGGCTACGGCGCCCGTCAACGCCGTATCTGGACTGCGGAAACCGACGGCACCAGCGCCATCGCCGAAGGTATTTCCAGCGACAAGGACCTGACCAAGAGCCTGCTCGCATCGTGTGGCGTCCCCATCCCGGAAGGCAGGGTGGTGGATAGCGAGGAAGATGCATGGGAGGCGGCTGAAGAAATCGGTACGCCGGTCGTGGTCAAGCCAACCGATGGCAATCACGGTCGTGGCGTGTCGACCGACCTGAACACCCGGTCGGAAATCGACGCAGCCTACAGGCTCGCGCGGGATGAAGGCAGCGACGTCATTGTCGAAAAATTCATACGCGGCAATGAGCACCGACTGTTAGTTGTCGGCGGCCGTATGGTCGCTGCAGCGCGCGGTGAAGCCGCAGCCGTCGTCGGCGACGGCACATCGACAATCGCCCAACTGATCGATAGCCAGATCAATACTGACCCGCGCCGCGGTACAACGGAATAGTTTCCACTGAACCTGATCCTGCTCGATGAAGACCCT
>JAQGKG010000011.1 GCA_028290245.1 Devosia sp.
GTGAAGTGCATGATGGCGTCCTGTGGCGGGGCCCAATTGATCACTTCGACGATCGGGGCGCCCTCAATCAGCACGCGCAGGGTACGGGCGATGCCGCCATGCGCCACGACCACCGATGGCCCCTTGAGCACGGTTGAAAACTCAGCCAGCCGCGCTTCGACGTCGCGATAGTTCTCGCCATTGTCGGGGCGAAATTCCCAATAATCTTCCGTGCGATGGCCGGGGGCGATTGCCATGTTGGCGGGCAATTCCTCGAACAACTCGCCTTCGAGTACGCCGAAAGAAATCTCCATCAGCCGCACGTCGAACTTGGTCTCGGGCAGCGGCACATCAAAACCGGCGCGCACCCGCTCCATGGTATCGCGCGTCCGTTCCAGCGGCGAAGCGTGCCACTCGAACGCCATCGCATCGAGGCCGCGCGTTTTGAACAGCGCTGCCAGCGTCTTGCCGTTCTGGTCGGCCTGGCCACGGCCCTTGTCGTTGAGCGGAATGTCCTTGCGCCCTTGATAGCGGCGTTCAGCGTTCCAGGGCGTTTCACCATGCCGGACAAAGTAGATTTCCGGCCAAACCAGCTCTGTCATGTGCAATCCCGCGCCGCTGACCCGGCGCGCCCTATCATCAAGTTGATTGGCGGCAGCGTATCGAATTTCGCTTGCCGCACCACTCGCGAGATCGGACAGCAGATATGCCGCCGCGCTGGAGTCCGCGCGCCGTTTGTGGCACATGGCAAGCGGCCGGGGCAAGTTCGCCATCCGGCTATGGGTCGTCAAACTCCGGTTTTTTCCATGCCCCTTTCTGTTGCTGATGTCGTCGCTCAACTCACTGCCCTGATCGGTTCCGATGCGGTCATCGGCGAGACCAGCAGGATGGGCAATTATCTCAACGAGCCGCGCAAGCGCTTCCACCAGACTGCCGCCGCCGTCACGCTGCCCACCTCGGTCGAGCAGGTGCAAGCCATCGTGCGCTGGGCAAGCGAGCATGGCGTGGGCATCATCCCGCAGGGCGGAAATACCGGTCTCGTCGGTGCACAGGTCCCGATGCGTGGCGACGAGGTCATCATCAGTCTCGCAAAGCTCGATCGCATCCGCGCGCTGGATGTGGCTGCCGGGACCATGAACGCCGAAGCAGGCGTCATCCTCGAAAACGCCCACAAGGCGGCCGAAGCCCAGAACACCATTTTCCCGCTCTGGTTGGCGTCGCAGGGCTCGGCCCGCATTGGCGGCCTGCTGTCGTCCAACGCCGGCGGCGTCAACGTGCTGGCCTATGGCAACGCCCGAGAACTCACCATGGGCGTCGAGGCGGTGCTTGCCGATGGACGCCTCTATCGCGGGCTCAACTCGCTGAAAAAAGACAATACCGGCTACGACCTCAAGGACCTGTTGGTCGGCGCCGAGGGCACGCTGGGCATCATCACCGCCGCTACGCTGAAAATCTTCCCCAAGCCTGAAGACTACGAGACCGTACTGGTCAACATCACCGGCCCCGAAGCGGCGCTGACGCTGTTCCAGATGGTCCGCGAGCGCATCGGCAGCCGCCTCAATGCCTTCGAAATCATCCCCGCCGACGGCCTCGCCATGCAACTCCGCCACGGCATGCTGGACCGCGACCCCACGGCCGGCCCCTCCCCCTGGTATGCGCTGATCGAAGTCTCGCGCATGAAGGGTGGCGCTGCTGGCACGTTGATGGCCGCGATCGAAGCCGCGTTCACCGACAACCTGATCGACAATGCCGTCCTCGCCGAATCGCTGTCCGATCGCACTCGCATGTGGTCTTTCCGCGAGCAGATGAGCGAAGTCCAATCAAAGGAAGGCGCCTCGATCAAGCACGACGTCTCGGTGCCGATCGCCGCCGTGCCTGAGCTGATAGCGCAGGGTGTGGCGGCTGCCGAGCGCCTGTTTCCCGGCATCCGCCCGGTGCCCTTCGGTCATATGGGCGACGGCAATATCCACTTCAATTTCAGCCAGCCCGTCGGCGCCGACGGCAAAGCTTTCATGGCCCAGGTCGAAGAACGTTTGCATGAAGCGATCTACGACATCGTGCTGCGGCTGGGCGGCTCAGTGTCGGCGGAACACGGTATCGGCCAACTCAAGCGCGAACTGCTGGCGCAGGTGAAAGACCCGGTGGCGCTGGATATGATGCGTGCCATCAAGACGGCACTTGACCCCAAGGGAATACTCAATCCGGGTAAAATGCTGAAGTAGCAGGCTCCGCAGTCACCAATTTGTGCCGTCTTGCGCTCCCGGCGCATCACCGCCATCTATCGCCCATGCTTCTAGATATCCAATTTCTCGACGACGCCACCCGTCCGCCGCTGCAAAAGCTTGAGGGACTGACTGACGCCCAGCGCGAGTCAGGCAACCACCTGCGCATGATCCACGATCACCTGCGCCACAACATGGTCACCCTCGGCAAGCTGATCGAGCGGGCTAATGCCGGTACGGTCACGACAGCCGAAATCGCCGCCGAAACCGATGGCCTTGCCATGGTCGCTAACTATCGCCGCTTCGGCAACCTGTGCGGTCAGCACTGCCAGATCGTCAACACGCACCACTCGATCGAGGACGCCCACCTGTTCCCGGTGCTGGCGATGCAAAGCCCCGGCTTCAAGGCCATCGCCGACCGCCTCGGCGCCGAACACGTCGTGGTGCACGAGTTGCTGGAACGCCTAGTCGACGCGCTGAACGCACTGGCGTCAGAACCCAGCCCGAGCCGCTTCGAGGACACCAGGCAAGTCTACCACGCACTCGAACGGGTGCTGCTGTCACACCTCGGTTGGGAAGAAGAGGCCATGGGCGACGCGCT
>JAQGKG010000022.1 GCA_028290245.1 Devosia sp.
ACCACAGTCAGCATTTGCCGGGCGAGCTTCGGGTCCATGTCCCGCACCTGCCCGGCGTACCGAATGCCCAGCGCCAGCAACTTCGCCTGGCTGGCGCGGCCGATGCCCCATACATCACCGATGGGGAAATCAGCCATGACCCGTGCCTGTTCCTGCGGGTCGCTGAGATCGAGCACTCCGGCCGGAAGCCCCTTGGCCGCCTTGTTGGCCAGCTTTGCCAGCGTCTTCGTCGGGCCGATACCGACACACGTCGGGATGCCGGTCCACTGCCATGTGGTCGATCTAAGGTCTGAGGCCCAGGCCGTGCGGTCCTTGACCGGCAGCCGGCTCACGTCGATGAAGCTTTCGTCGATGCTGTAAATCTCCACATCGGGCGAGAAGCTGTCGTAGATCGAGTTCATGCGCCTGCTCATGTCGCCATAGAGCGCGTAGTTGCTGGAAAAGACCGCAACCTTGTTGTCCCGGCAAAGGTCGCGGATCTGGAACATCGGCTGCCCCATCTTGATCCCCAACGCCTTGGCCTCCGCGGTGCGGGCCACGGCGCAGCCGTCATTGTTGGACAGCACGATGACCGGGCGCCTTTCCAGCTTGCGGTCGAACACGCGCTCGCAACTGCAGTAGAACGAGTTGCCGTCGATCAGGGCCAGGGCGGTGGTCATTTGCGCAAGGTGCGTAGCGTGGCGGTAACGACGCCCCACACCTCGACCTCGGCGCCCTGATCGACCGTGAAGTCCGGCAAGGTGGCATTCTCGTTGTGCAGGATCATGGCGCCGCCGCGCCTCTTAATGCGCTTCAAGGTCGGGTCGCCGCCCATGAAGACCAAGACGATGTCGCGGTGGCGAGGGGTATAGGCACGATCGACGACGACCACGTCGCCGGGGAAAACCTTGGCGTCGATCATGCAATCGCCGACGACACGCCAAAGATAGGTTGCCGCTGGGTGCTCGATGAACACGTCGTTGAGGTCGACCATGTCTTCGATGAAGTCGTCGGCCGGGCTCGGAAAGCCAGCATGAACCGACTGGCCAACGAGCGGAATGCGCAACCCGATCAGGGTCGATATGGGGACCGGCATGCCGCCAGGCGCCATGACTACTCGACTAATCCGCATGGATCGACTCCTTGGCGCTACATTGCCAAGGCTCGGTTATAGGCATGAACAGATCGAGAACGAAAGTCACATCCTTTAGACATCAACGCCCATTGGAGGTGTGGCCGGAGACCGCTCTTGGGGGCACGGACCTCCGGCACGGCGCTTGCGCACCGCGTCATCACACTAGGACCATGTAGGGGTCCATGCGAGCACGAATGAGAACAAGGCGTTAGGTTTCAACGTCCTGACCGGCCCAGGCCGCCAGCAGGCGCTTCCCCTGCCCGGTCATGTGAACTTTAGCCGGCGATCCCATGGCCACGCGGTCAGCCATCAGCAGTTGCAATAGCGGCCCGTCGTCGACGGCATGCGGATTGCTAACCAAGCCGCGGAGCAGCGCTACAATTTGGGGAGTGATTTCTTCGAGGGTCATGGGCAAGCGATAACCGAGTCTTGGGCGGAGCTACCAGAAAAACCTATCCCATCTATGCGGCAATCCGACCTCCGATCGCCGGCACCGATGGACTAGAAAGTCGGGCCATGGCGCACCCTCAGAAAAAGTGGACTGCGAAAGGTAAGTTAAAATAACTCACGACCGAGCCGCCTCCCCGGCAAAGGCATTTTGCAGTTGACAGGTCCGAAATCGTTGACGTTGGCGACGATGTGTGACACAATTCCGGTCGTCGTACTCCGGGTTCGCAACCGGACGATCCAGCAGACTTTTCGACGCCGGATCACCCCACTCCCCCCTGGTTCGTTAGGCAGCCTCGACCACTGCGGATAGCATTGCGCGGACGTGCGTAATCCCTGTTCCCTGCCCCGGCGTCTGCAGGTTCGCCTCCTGTGCCATGAACGTCATCCGACTTCATCCTGCGCAAGGAGCGCTAGCTCATGTCGACATCTCAACCAGTTTCCGGACCAGTCGCTCAAATGAAGGCAATCTGGGCCAACCACGTATCCGATACCGTTGTCACCGCTCAGGTATGGGCGGCCGAACGCGGCAAACACGACCCGCAGTGGAACCACAAGCAGCACTTGGTGGCCGACGCCGTCGCCGCAGACATCGCGCGAAACGGTTTCCCAACCACTCAAGTCGCCACCATCGCCTTGGTCGATCGCGCCATCTACCGCGTGAACTTCCTGCTTCGCTCGATCGGGCTTTAACGAACAAAGCCGGAGTCCGGCGATAGGTGCGCAATGGTCAAAATAGTAAATCCCTTCCGCGGCCAAGACCCGGTGGCGCAGACGCTCAGCCAGCTCGGCCAGAACTTGTTCGGCGATACCGCAGGCGCAGCGAAGAAGAAGGAAGACCTCTACGCTGCGCAGCGTACGAACGCCGAGACGGACAACTTGATGGGCATGTTCGCCGACGGCGGCGCCTTCGGCTCGCTCAAGACTGGCGTCGGCCAAGCGATGGCACTAGGCGCCGGCTTCAAGGGCGGCGACATGGGCGATTATGCTCTGATGGACGCCGGCCTGAACTTCGGCGCTTCCGACGCCCGGACACAGAATGCCCAGGTGGCCAGTGGCCAGAGTTACGACAACACGGCGGCGACCGTCGGCGCCAAGCTGGCGGAAAATGCTCGCGGCAACGATCTGGCGTCGAGCGATCGGCGCTACGGCGTCGACCAGAGTGTCGGCCAGCAGCGCTACGAGTTTGACAACAAGCCGATGCCTGCGCTCGACGCCGCTGGTAAGCCAGCGTTCGCAACGCAGAGCGGCGTGTTCGACGGCTTCTCGCCAATCCTGTCCGACACCGAAGCCAAGGGCACTTTGGCCCAGCAGAACTTCGGCACGATGGGCGATCTGCCGACAGCAGAGCAGAATTATATCGGCGCCGACAGTTCGACCGGCAGCCGCTCTTCGCCCAAGAATTACGTCGGCCCCGATGGCCAGCGTTTCATCACCTATGACGGCGTCAGCAATGCACAGGACGGATCGCAGCTTCCAATCGGCGGCTACATCGCCGGTGTGCAAGGCGGCGCGGACGAAGCGCTCGGGGCCAATGGCCTGACACTGGCCGGCACGAACGTCGATCAAGACACCATCCGCGCCGCCGATGGATATTTCGACATGTCGTCTCAGCTTCGCGGCCTCGCCAACACCGCCCCTGAATCGTTTGGTCTGCTCGGCAGTGCGCGCGGCACCTTGCAGGAACTGGCCCAGATGGTCCCCGCTGTCGGCACCATGTTTGTAGTGCAGAACATCGACGCTTTCAGTCAAGAGATCATTGCCGACCTTGGCCAGAACCCAGAAGCGCAGGGCATGCTGTCCGAGCTTCTGAACACCTATGACGGCAACCTGCCTACCGTGCAGACGCTCGGCGTACTGCTGCAGTATCAGGTCGCTTCGGCCCTGCTCGGCCAGAGCGCTCGCGACCTGTCCGACAAGGATATGGTTCGCGTGAACCAGCTCTTCCCTGATCCCCAAAACTGGCTGACCAGCGCGCAGGCCGTCACGCAGCGGCTCGATCTGCTCGACTCGATGATGGAAAACAAGCGCAACTCGGCGCGCGAACGGCTGAACTCCGGTTCGATCGCTCCGCAGGGCGGCGGCGCGCCTGCAGTGGTCGATGACGGCCCGCAGGAAGGCGACACAGCTACCAATCCGACCACCGGAGCGAAGGTTGTCTGGCGCAACGGAAGTTGGGAGAATATCTGATGGCCAATACCTTGCCCCCCGGCTTTGTGCTGGATAACCCCCGCAAGTCTGCGACGCCACCTCCGGGCTTCGTGCTCGACAAGCCTGCGTCGTCTAGGTTCCAGCCCGTAAACAACGGCGCTGGCGAGCAGATCGGCGGCTTCTCGATGCCGACCGGGGCTGAGCCTCTGAACGTGATGGTGCAAAGCACGGCCACTCCGCCAGCCCCGGCGCCTATGACGCCGCAGCAGATGCAGTCGATGAATCTGCCTGTGCCCGACGGCCAAGGCGGGATCGATCCCCGCTATTCTTCCGACGACCACGGCACGCCTGTGCAGGCCGAACCCCTCGTACCCGAAGACGGCGCGGGCCGCGCGCTTGATATCGCCTTGCAAGGCATGCGGCAGGGTGTCGGCGAACTCGTCGGCTTCCCCGTCGACATGGCCAGCGCAGGGCTCAACCTTGGCGCCATGGGCGTTGACGCTTTAGTCGATGGCGATCAATCGTGGATGCGCTCGAACAAGCCGTTTGGTGGTTCGAGCCAGATAAACGATATGGTCGAGGGCGTCGTGCCCGGCGAACCTTTTTCATATGACGAAATGACCGACGCGCAGCGGCTCGGCTTCGAGGCCAACCGCTTCGGCGTTCAATCGGTCGTCCCGTCTGGTTTCCTGTCGCATCCAGCTGTTCGCCAAGCCCTTAGCAAGATGGCCCCCGCAATCGCG
>JAQGKG010000216.1 GCA_028290245.1 Devosia sp.
AGTGAACCCGCACCAGCGGCGCTCCCGTCGTGGGCGCCTTGACCATTGCCAGGTGCTCGGTGCCGTCCAGCAGACTACGAAATGCATGAACCCGCATTGAATCGCCGGAAAAGCCCGATGGCAAGTCGGCCGAAGCCACTTGCTCGACCAGCACCTCGGTCTTGCAGCGATATGCAACGAGATCGCTGATGGACAGGATGGGCAAGTTGTGTTGAGCCGCGAAAAGTTCCAGATCGGGGCGCCTGGCCATCTCGCCGTCATCACGCATGACTTCACAGATAGCGGCTGCGGGCTGAAGTCCGGCAAGGCGCATTAGGTCGATAGCCCCTTCGGTATGACCGTTCCGCACGAGAACACCGCCCTCCGCGGCCCGAAGCGGAAAGACATGGCCTGGCGACACGACGTCGGCGGCCTCGGCGTTTGGGCTCGTCGCAGCCAATATCGTGCGGGATCGATCATGGGCAGAGATGCCGGTGGAAATGCCTTCTCGCGCCTCGATCGAAACCGTGAACGCGGTCGATCGGCGAGCCCTGTTGGAAGTGGTCATGGCAGGCAGCTGCAGCCGGTCCACCTGTTGCCCGGTCAAAGCCAGACAGATGAGGCCGCGCCCATGGGTCGCCATGAAGTTGACGGCCTCAGGGGTGGCGAATTCGGCAGCGACAACCAGGTCACCTTCGTTTTCGCGGTCCTCGTCATCGACGAGGATCACCATGCCGCCTAAACGCAGTCGGTCTAGGGCTTGGGATAGGGCTGACATAGGCGCTCCACATATTTCGCAATCACGTCGACCTCGACATTGATCTCGTCACCCGGGTGGGCGGCGTGCAGGTTGGTATGTTCCCAGGTGTGGGGAATGATGGTGATGCCGATGATGGTCGAACCATCGGTGGCAGGACTGACGCTGTTGATGGTCAGGCTGATGCCGTCGAGCGCAATCGAGCCCTTCTCCACGCAGTAGCGGGCCAGCACGGCAGGCAGCGCCAATTCCAGCCGAAAGGTTCCTTCTTCAGGTGTCACTGTGACCAGCCGCGCCGTCCCGTCGACATGGCCCTGGACAAGGTGGCCCGATAGCCGGGTCTCGAGGCGCACGGAGCGTTCGAGATTGACCCGGTCGCCTTCTGCGACCCGACCCAGGCTGGAGCGGGATGTGGTTTCGGGGCTAACGAAGAATGTGGCTGCCCCATCCGCTTCGAGATGGGTGACCGTCAGGCAAACCCCGTTGATCGCGACACTCTCGCCAAGAGAAAGGTCATCCCAACCCGATTGCAGAACGAGGACGCGGGTTCGTCCCTGTTGGCTGACGCCGGTCACGGGCGCCAATCGTTCAATAATGCCGGAAAACATGTATACCTCTCAATGCGGTTCGGACTTGGCCCGATAGCGGACGGTGATGTCGTCGTCCGCTGCGAGACGCTGGCGTATTGTTACGTGCTCGTCCCAGAGCGGACTTTCCAGAATGGAGTGGGTGAGTTCGGCACCGGCTTCGACCAGAACCTCCAAGCACCCAGCCTGACCGAGACGAGTCAGCGCGTTGGCAAGGTCGGTTTCTATCGACACCAGGAAGCCGCGTGCCTGCGCCGCCTCGACATAGGACGTCGGCACGCGACCACGCCCGTCGAGTATGACCAGATGGCGTCGTTTGCCGGGGAAATCTGGCAGCCTTCGGACGGTAAAATGGGGCGCGTCGGCCAGGATCGTTCCGGACCCGGTGATGATTGCGTCGGCCCGCTTGCGCAATTGATGCGCCAGATCGAGTGAGGCGTCAGCCGTGAAGGTTTTTTGCCCCGCGGGTGGGATCATGCTGCCATGGCGATCAAGCGCCTGCTTGACCGTCACCCAAGGTTTGCCCGTGGTAGCGTGCTTGGCGAAGGGCGCGATCAGGCGGTTCACCGCCTCGGCGAGCAGGGGGGCGGTCGGATCGTCCAGGTCAACCAGGGCATGTACTGACCGGCCCGCATGGGCAAGACAGTCGCCACCCCCGCCTGCAACGAGCGGATTGGGATCTCTGGCCCCGATCCATGCGTGGCGCGCCGGCGTTTCGAGGATCACGCCCGTACAGGCCGGCGTTCGTCCCGCATGATTGCAGGGCTCGAGGGTCACCACCACGGTGTGGATGCGATCGAGCGTATCATTGGCGCGGCAGAGCGAGATGGCGAGCGCTTCGGCGTGCGGTCCACCGGCCCGTTGATGGGCCGCTGCGGCCAGCGTTTTGCCTGACGCATCAAGCAACACGCAGCCGACCGGAGGATTGGGCGCTGTGGCGCCTTGCCATTGGCTGGCCAGCTCAACCGCATAGCCGAAGGCGGCAGCGATCACGCTGCTCGATAATTGCCCGCCGTTGGAGCTCTCTGGGCTATCCATGCCTGTCCGTCGTCTTGTCAAACCAAGACGCAGCTCGGGGCCAAATGACCACGTGCACCCGTTCCCGGAATGCGGAAACAGGGTCACCCAATCATGTGTTCTCTTCCATCCGGACTATACCGTCGGCCCCGGAGTTTAACCGAGTCTGCTGACCTTGCCTCATTTGAGGCAAGCGCTCGCGGGCTGATGCGCCGAAACGCAAACACCGCCGGTGGGGAATTGCACCCCGCCCTGAGAACGTCTGTCGACCCCAAGGGCCGACCGGGTGCATATAGGCCGCGGCTCGGCCCGACGCAAGCCTCGGGCCGCCGACCTAGCACGAAGGTCTCACTCCTGTGGTGTTCCGGCCCGGGTCATTGCGGCTTCCGACCCCCAGTGATCCTCAAACACGAGGTCGGCAATCGGCGTGCGTGCCCGCCACCCCCTTTGTTCCAGTTCGGGCGTCGCAAAGAAGCTTTCGACCTTGCCGACGCACAAATAGGCAACTAGCCGGACCGGATCGGGGACTCCCAGAACCGCCTTGACCTCGGCCTCCTTCAGGATGCTGACCCAACCGACGCCCAGGCCCTCGGCTCTGGCCGCGAGCCAGAGGTTCTGGACGGCGCAAACCGTACTGAACAGGTCCATGTCGGGCATGTGGGTGGCGCCCAGCACGACCGGACCGCCGCGCGTGCGATCGCAGGTCACGCAGATATTGACCGGCGCGCTGGTGATGCCCTCGAGCTTGAGCGCCCGATAAGAGTCCTGACGATCCTTGGGGAACATTGACGCCGCCTCGACATTGGCTCGCGCAAAGATTCCGGCAACCAGCCGCTTCTTTTCGGCGTCGCGTATCACCAGGAAATTCCATGGCTGCATGAAGCCGACAGAGGGCGCGTGGTGCGCGGCGTCCAGAATTCGCAACAGCATGTCATCGGCGACAGCATCGGGTCGGAACTGGCCGCGCACGTCCCGCCGGCTATAGATGGCGCGATAAACGGCCTCGCGCTCGGCGTCGGAGAACGGCTCGCCGGTCGTCAGGCGTGGTTGAAATTCAGGCAGATCAATTGCTTCCGGCATGGCGTTGCCCCTGTTCAAAAAAACACAGGAGCTGGGGTCCAACCAGCTTCAACGATCACCTGGCCGGTCTTCTGACTTGGGATCAACCCCGGCGGGCGCCTTCCCGGCCGCGGCCAGTGGCATATGCTCGCAAGGTCCCCCGCACAGCGCTGGGCACGTCGCGGATTACAACCGCGTTCCCGATTCTCCCGCCGCAGCAGGCACCAGATCTGGGTCGTGTAGCCCCTCGAAGGGCCATGTGGCAAGGCTGCCGGTGACGGCTTGACATTGGCAAGTCGATGGAGTTTTCTCGCCGCGTCCGAGGGGAGTCCAGGTCCGCATGGGTCTGGTCTGAGATGGCTGAAAAGCCGAACCCTTTGAACCTGATCCGGGTAATGCCGGCGAAGGGACGGGATCGTTATCCGCCACCAGAGCTGCGTCCCGGGTTTCCGTTTTCACGAGAAAACATGGAGACCCTTCGTGAATAAGCCATTCGACACCAAGGCGCCCGGCGCCACGGTTCTGTCCACCACACCGCTTTCCGGCTCCCGCAAAGTCTATGCAAGCAGCGCGCTCGCCCCCGATATGCGGGTGCCGTTCCGTGAGATCGCCATCAACGATCCGACGGCCCCGGCATTTCGGGTCTACGACACCTCGGGGCCCTATACCGATCCTGCCATTGCTATTGACCTCGAGCGCGGCCTGCCACGCCTGCGCGAAAGCTGGATCGCCGAGCGTGGCGACGCCGCACCCTATCAGGGTCGCGCTATCAAGCCTGAAGACGACGGCCATGTCTCGCCCGAACGGGCCGTCGCGCACTTCCCCCTCGTCAACCAGCCGCTGCGCGGCAAGGCGAGGCGGCCGATCACCCAACTCGACTATGCGCGCGCCGGCATTATCACCAAGGAGATGATCTTCGTCGCCGAACGGGAGAACCTGGGGCGCCAGCAAATGCAGGACG
The DNA here is from genome assembly GCA_028290245.1 of Devosia sp. GTDB lineage: Bacteria > Pseudomonadota > Alphaproteobacteria > Rhizobiales > Devosiaceae > Devosia. Next base: position 4,361 of record JAQGKG010000216.1, read on the forward strand.
GCGCGGAGGCACGCCTGGCCGATGGCGAGAGTTTCGGCGCGGCCATTCCGCCCTTCATCACCCCCCAATTCGTACGCGATGAGATCGCCCGCGGTCGGGCGATCATCCCGGCCAATATCAATCACCCCGAGATCGAGCCGATGGCGATCGGGCGCAATTTCCTGGTCAAGATCAACGCCAATATCGGCAATTCGGCCGTGTCTTCCTCGGTCGAGGAAGAGGTTGAAAAACTGGTCTGGGCGATCCGCTGGGGCGCCGACACGGTCATGGACCTATCGACCGGCCGCAATATCCACGCCACCCGCGAATGGATCATCCGCAATTCACCCGTTCCCATCGGCACGGTGCCGATCTACCAGGCGCTCGAAAAGGTCAATGGCGATCCCTCCAAGCTCGACTGGGAGGTGTTCTCGGACACGCTGATCGAACAGTGTGAGCAGGGTGTGGACTATTTCACCATCCATGCCGGCGTGCGCCTCGCCTATGTGCCGCTGACCGCCAAGCGCGTCACTGGCATTGTCTCGCGCGGCGGCTCGATCATGGCCGGCTGGTGCCT
>JAQGKG010000023.1 GCA_028290245.1 Devosia sp.
CTGTCAGCGTCCTCATCGTTGATGACCAGCAGTCCATGCGTGGTATCTGCAAGTACATCCTGACCCAGCTCGGATTCAAGGACATCATCGAAGCCAAGAGTGGCCGCGATGCGCTCGGGAAGCTCGAGAAGGCCAATGTCGATCTGATCATTTCTGACTGGAACATGGAAGATATCGACGGGCTGACCCTGCTCAAGGTGATCCGCAAGCACCCGCGCACCCAGGCCATGCCATTCATCATGGCAACTGGCCGTTCCGACAAGGAACAGGTCAAGGAAGCGATTTCCTTCGGCGTGAATAACTACATCATCAAGCCATTCGATGCTTCGACCATGAAGAAGCGTATCGAGGCAGTGATCGGCGCGCTCAGCTAAGCAGTCCACGCCAAGCATTTTCAAAAGGGCCACTTTCGAGTGGCCCTTTTTGTTTGTGCCTCAGAAATATGACAGCGGCATTCATGCGTAAGGAGAAGTTAATCGGGCAGATGTATCGTTTGCACTGCCGGTTCACTCCGGCAGCTTGGGAGGGCGATCGCTGCGAGCCGCGCTGTAAAGGGCGCGGCGTTTTCATGCCATGCATAATTGGCAACGCGACGATCCGGAAGGTTGGAGGACCTTATGGTATTTCGGTTGAAGATTGCTCAGAAGCTGCCCTTGGCGCTGGTGGGCTCGGCGCTTGTCGTTAGCGCGGGCGTGGGCATTGCCAGCTACCTGATCGGACTCAATACCGTGCAGGAGCAGCGCAACCAGTCGATGGCCGCCTCGCTCACCACTGCCGTAGCGCTGGTCAGCGACTATTATTCCAGCGCCGAGGTCGATCTACGGCTGTTCGTGCAGCGGTCCGACACCGTGACGGCAATGAAGAACATGACGCGCTCGCTCGACGAGCTGCGGATGGGGTTGGCCGAGCGCGCCGCACTTCAATTGCAGACGGCGTATGTCACTGAAAATCCCGACCAGACGGATCGCGCGGCGCTCGACAGTGCCAATGGCAAGGGCGCGACCTATGACGCGCCGCACAAGCGCTTCCACCCCGGCTTCCGCACGCTGGTGCAGGAACGGCATTATTCGGACGTAATGCTGATTAGCTCCGCGGGGGACGTGGTCTATTCGGTGGCCAAGAACCCCGATTTTGCTACCAATGTGGTGACCGACGCGACAGCGGCAGCGAGCGGGTTGGGCCAGGCGTTTGCGGCTGCCAAGGACCTGCCGGACGGGCAGGCGGTGTTCATCGACTATTCGAACTATGCGCCCACCGGCATTGCCGAGAGCTTCATGGCCATGCCGGTGTTTGAGAAGGAAGAAAGCACCGGGGTGATGGTGCTGGCCATTCCCACCGACGTGCTGAGTGCGCGGGTTTCGGCGCTGTCTGGGCTTGGGCTGACCGGCGAAGTGGTGGTGGTCGGCTCCGATGGATTGTTGCGAACCGAGTCGCCGCGCACCGAAACGCCGGACGTATTGGTATCCACGCTGACCTCGGATGTGCTGACGCGGGCTTTTGCCGGCGAGACCGGCGAGGGTGTCAGTGCCGACTATCGCGGCGCGCCGATGGTGGTGCGGGCCGGGCCGGTCAGCGTCGGTGGCGTCAACTGGGCAGTCGCCGCCGTGCAGCCGGAAGCCGAGGTGTTCGCGCCGGTGAACCATATGCGGAACATGACATTGGCTGTCGGCGGGGCATTGCTCGCCATTGCTGCCGTAGCCGGGTATTTCTTCGCCCGTTCGGTGAGCCGCCCAATAAGCCGCCTGACGGCGACGATGGAAGCGCTCGCCGATGGCGATCTCGATGCCGAAGTGCGTGGTGCGGACGGCAGGGACGAGCTGGGGGCTATGGCGCGGGCCGTGGAGGTGTTCCGCGAAAACGGGCTCAAGGTAGCGCAGATGACCGAGGCGGAAGCCGCCCAGATCATCCGCAACCAGGGCGAACGCGCCGCGATGATGCAGGATTTGCAGCGGGCATTCGGTGCCGTGGTCGATGCGGCGATCGCCGGCGATTTCAGCCGACGGGTCGAAGCCGAATTTCCAGATGACGAACTCAATACGCTGGCGCGCTCGGTCAATAACCTGGTGGCGACGGTGGATCGCGGACTCAGCGAGACCGGGAGCGTGCTGGCCTCGCTGGCCGATACCGACCTGACCATGCGTATGGAAGGCGAGTATCATGGTGCCTTCGCGCAACTGCAGGCCGATACCAATGCGGTAGCGGAAAAGCTGACCGATATCGTCGGCCAGCTCAAGGATACCTCCGGCACGTTGAAGACCGCAACGGGCGAAATACTCAGCGGTGCCAACGATTTGAGCGAGCGCACCACCAAGCAGGCGGCGACGATCGAGGAAACTTCGGCGGCGATGGAGCAGCTTGCTTCGACGGTGATGCAGAATGCCGAGCGCGCACGGGAAGCCAGTGCGGCTGCCTCGACAGTGACGCGTACCGCCGAAGAGGGTGGGCAGGTTATGCTGCAGGCAACGGAAGCCATGGAGCGAATTACGCAATCGTCGGGCAAGATCTCCAACATCATCGGGCTGATCGACGATATTGCGTTCCAGACAAATCTCTTGGCGCTGAATGCCTCGGTTGAGGCGGCTCGGGCGGGCGATGCGGGCAAGGGCTTTGCCGTGGTGGCTGTCGAAGTGCGGCGGCTGGCGCAGTCGGCTGCCAATGCATCGTCGGAGGTCAAGGTACTGATCGAGCAGTCGGCGGGCGAGGTCAAGGGCGGCTCGCGCTTGGTGCTCGACGCCGCAGCGAAGCTCGAATCTATGGTCACGGCAGCGCGCTCGTCGAACGAGTTGATGAGCGGTATCGCCAAGGAAAGCCGTGAACAGGCAGGTGCGATCGAA
>JAQGKG010000292.1 GCA_028290245.1 Devosia sp.
TCTTCAAGTGACCACACTTAAACGACACTTTGGGGAACAGGCCGGTACCGGCCTGTTTCTCGTGCTGTCGATTGCCCTGCTGCTGCTTGCCGTAGCAGCCGGCACCAGCATTGGCGAAATGGCGATCCCGATGGATACGACCTTTTTTGCCGTGACCAACCGACTGGGCTGGACCGGTGTCGAGCTCGACCCGATCCATCAAAGCGTCATTTGGGACTATCGCCTCAGCCGTGCGCTCGTCGCCGCGTGCTGTGGTGCAGGCCTGGCTCTCTGCGGCGCCATCCTTCAATCGCTGCTTCGCAATGCTCTGGCTGAGCCGTATGTGTTGGGCGTTTCCGCCGGCGCTTCGACCGGCGCTGTCGCCATCATCATCCTGGGCTTTGGCGCAGGCACGGTTACGCTCTCGGCCGGTGCCTTTGTCGGTGCCTTCGCAGCCTTCGTCTTCGTGGCACTGCTATCCGATGGCGCGCGGGCCGGTGCAGGCAAAACCATCCTGGCCGGTGTGGCCGCCAGCCAGTTGTTTAATGCCCTGACCGCCTATGTCGTCAGCACCTCAGGCAATGCCCAGCAGGCGCGCGACGTCATGTTCTGGCTGCTCGGTAGTTTCGGCGGCGTTCGCTGGCCGGAGTTCCAACTGGCACTTGTCGTGGTGGTGGTTGGGTTCCTCGTATGTATGTACTTTGCCAGGGCGCTCGACGCCTTTGCCTTTGGCGATGATGCTGCTGCCTCGCTAGGGATTCCTGTCGATGCCGTGCGCGTCATCCTCTTTGCGGTGACGGCCCTTTTGACCGCGACCATCGTCTCGATGGTTGGCTCGATCGGATTTGTCGGCCTCGTCGTGCCGCATGCTGCCCGTTTCATCGTCGGGCCCTCACATGCGCGGCTTCTACCGACCTGCGCGATAACCGGTGCCATCTTCATGGTCGTGGCAGACGTCGTCTCCCGCGTGATCCTGCCGCAGCAGGTGCTGCCGATCGGCGTGGTCACCGCCTTAGTCGGCGTGCCGTTCTTTTCCGTCATTCTCTACCGGTCGCAGCGCGCAAAATGACCATCAAAGCGGAAAATCTAACGTGGAAGATCGGCCAGAAAACTATCGTTGATGGCGTGTCGCTCGAGGCCGAGCCAGGCAAGATGTTGGGGCTGCTCGGTCCCAATGGTTCGGGAAAGTCCTCCTTGCTGCGGCTGCTGGCCGGTCTGCGGAAGCCCAATTCAGGTACCGTTACCCTTGATGGGACCAACATGCGCCAGATCAAACGCGGCGCTGTCGCTCGCCGTGTCGCGCTGGTCGAACAACATGCCAATACCGAGTCAAATGTGAAGGTACGCGATGTGGTCAAGCTCGGCCGTATTCCGCATCATTCACCTCTGGGTGGCTGGACCAGGACCGATGACGAGGTCGTCGATGCTGCGCTAGAACGCGTCGGCATGAGCGATCGGCAGCAGCAATATTGGCAGAGCCTTTCCGGTGGCGAGCGCCAGCGGGTCCATATCGCCCGGGCCCTGGCACAAGCACCCACCGACATATTGCTCGATGAACCGACCAACCATCTCGACATCCAGCACCAGATAGAACTTTTGCGTCTGATCTCGGACATATCGCTGACCTCGATCATCGCTATTCACGACCTCAACCATGCGGCCATGTTCTGCGATCATCTGGTGGTCCTGGAGGACGGCCGTGTGGTGGCCGGTGGGACGCCCGAGCAGGTTCTGACCGAACAGCTGCTGCGCGACGTGTTCCGCGTCGCAGCAAGGGTAGAGCCTTCTCCGCACCACGGAAAACCTCATATTCACTACTTACGCTAACGTTATCGACACAGAGTTGGCCCGGTGTAGCAACCACGGCTAACCGGCATCTTCGGGGTGGGCTGCAGACAGTCTGCTCCTGTAAGACCGAATAGGGCCGACTTCAGGCCGATGGCTTTGGGTGGAAGGCGGACAGGCAGGTTTTAGCAGGCCGTTTGAGAAAGCGGGCTGTCGCCAGCAGTATCAAGGCCAACAGCTATCGTGATGCTGGAGGGGTACAGATCTAAAAAGAAAGGGCCAGCCTCTGGGCCGGCCCTGTTAGCCACTAGGCGGCTTTTTCAATTATGTCGTCGCTGTGCCGGATTTCGGTGCCGAGCACCTTGAGGCATTCGCGGATGAAGGCTGCCAAAGCCGTCCAGCCCTTGGCGGAAACCATGGTGCCATCGACATAGGCGTCGGTTGGCGACAGGTCGATATAGGTACCGCCAGCCAGCGTCACTTCGGGTTCGCAAGCGGCGAGCGCGGCGACCTTTTTGCCCCGCACCACGCCATCGACGGCGATCAGGATCTGCACGCCGTGGCAAATTGTGAAGATGGGCTTCTTGGTCTCGTGAAAATGGCGAACCATCGCCTGCACACGCTTGTCGGTGCGAATATATTCCGGACCACGGCCGCCGGCGGCGTAGACAGCATGATACTCTTCGAGCCGGACTTCGCTGAAGGTCTTGTTGATCAGCGCATTGTGGCCGGGCTTCTCGGTGTAGGTCTGGTGACCTTCAAAATCGTGCAGCGAAGTCGCGATGACATCGCCCGCGTTTTTGTCGGGACAGACAACGTGGACGGTGTGGCCCACGGCTTCCATGGCCTGCTGGTATACAAAGATTTCGTATTCTTCGGTGAATTCACCACACAGCATCAGGATTTTCTTGCCGGGCATTTTGGTCTCCAGATTGGGTTGATTGGGGCCAGCGCTAGCCGACCCCGCGTTATCAGAATGGGGAATCGGGGAAGTAGTATTCGGCGGCGTTGTCCTTGGTGATCAGCGGTGCGTCGAGCTTGACGGTACCACGGACCGGCGCCTGGCCATTGAACTGAGCGGCCGTCATGTAGATGGCCGTCTTGATCATCGAAGGCGGATAGGGAGTTTCGATCGGGGTCACGGCGTCGCCCGCCATCACCTTCTCGATGATTTCCTTCATGCCATTACCACCGAGGGCATACTTGATCTCGGTACGGCCGGACTGCTTGATGGCTTCAAGCACACCCAGCAGCATGTCGTCGTCATTTGCCCAGACCGCATCGATATGCGGGTACTTGGCCAGGTAGTCCTGCACCAGGCTGAAGGCTTCATCGCTGTTCCAGTTGGCATACTGGATATCGAGTACCTTGATGTCGGATGTCGCGATTGTGTCCTGGAAACCCTGGATACGCTCGTCGTCGATTACCGTAGGAATGCCTCGCAGCACGACGACGTCGCCCTTGCCATCCATGTTGTCGATCAGGAACTGTGCTGTGGTCGAGCCCACGGCGACGTTGTCACCTGCAACATAAAGGTCCTGGATCTTTGGATCGGTTAGGCCGCGATCGACCACGGTGATAAAGGTGCCGGCATCCTTGATGGTCTGGACCGGCCCCGTCAGCTCCTCCGACGAATGGGGCAGGATGACCAAGGCGTCCGGCCGACGCGTAGCCGTCAAGTCTTCAAGCGCGCTCACCTGGGCCGAAGCCGAAGGCGAGGTCTTGACGATCACTTCGATATTGGGGAACGCGGCCATGATCTCCTTGGCCGCTGCCTGGGCGTGGTAAACCACGCCTGCAGTCCAACCATGATCGGCAGCCGGGATCGACACGGCGATGAGCTTCTTTTCCTGGGCGAGTGCGGGCACTGCGGCAAACGCAGCAGCGACGCTGATCGCGGCGAGCATTTTCAATCGAGACATAGTTTCCTCCCTTTGTGGACCTTGCGCAGATGCATGCCGTGCGGTCGCATTACGGCTGCGACTTCGAAAACCTCTGAACGAGCATCGCTATGATGATGATGACGCCTTGCACCGCGGCGACGAGGTATTCGGAGATGAAATCGGACAGCACCATCAGGTTGGCGATCATCTCGAGGATGACAGCGCCGGCGATGGTGCCCCAGATGCGGCCCTTGCCTCCACGCAGGGCGGTGCCGCCGATGACCACGGCGGTGATGACCTGGAGCTCCCAGAGCAAGCCGGTGGTCGGCGTTGCGGCACCAAGCCGAGGCACATAGCAGATGGCGGCGATGGCCACGCAGATGCCCTGGATGACGAAGGCGGTGGTCCGGATTTTGGGGATCGAAATCCCGGAAAAACGCGCCACTTCTTCATTGGCGCCCACAGCGGTACAGCGGCGTCCCAACTTGGTTTTGTAGAGCAGGAACGCCCCAATACCGGCCACGACCAGCGATACAATGATCGGGATCGGAATGCCGGCGACGGTGCCGAAATATACCGGACGGAACGGCTCGCGCAGGCTCTTGTCGATAGGGATCGTGCCCCCGTCCGACATGAAAGTGATCAGGGCGCGAAAAATGCCCATCGTGCCCAGCGTCACTATAAAGGGTTCAATCTTGCCAAGCGTGACGACCAGCCCGTTGAACAGGCCGCATAGCGCGCCGACACAGATCACCATGGCCATGCCGGCGATGATGGCGTTGCCGCCCATACTGGGCACCAGTGCGTTCATGAACATGATCATGATGCCTGTGACGAAGGCCGCCATCGACCCTACCGAAAGATCAAGTCCGCCCGACGAGATGACGAAGGTTGCCCCGACTGCTATGATGGCAATGAAGGATGAGCGGGTAATGACATTGGTCAGGTTGGCCTGGGACAGAAAATCAGGATTGACCAAAAAGCCGACGACGACCAGCACGGCCAGGGCGATGAATGGCCCCGCGTCGACCCAATTGACCCGACTGAGCAGGG